>NZ_JASATH010000140.1:0-21889 GCF_038440215.1 Inquilinus sp. OTU3971
GGGTCGGGGGAGGGGTCTGCGCGCGTCCGCGCGCGAATGCGCAGAGAACAGCCTTCGCCGTTATGGCCGAAGCGTCAGAGTTCAGGCCGGCCTGGATGGCGAAAACCCCCTCCCCCTGCCCCCTCCCGCAAGGGGAGGGGGAGAGTAGAAGGGATGGATCGGCTCGAACGGCGGTATCCTGAAGAGGTCTCGCCCTGCGGGAGGGGCCGGAGGCGCTTGCGCCTGCGAGGCTGCTTTTCCCGCCCCCACATCGTTCCGCTTCAAGCCGTCGCGGCGCGCCGGGCCCAGAGGTCGCGCCCGGCCAGGATCGCGCCGCCGACGATCAGGGCGCAGGCGGCGCCGACCGACAGGGTCAGCGCGCCCTGGCCGAAGGCGATCAGCAGGAGGGTCGACAGCAGCGGCGCGGCATAGGCGAAGGCGCCCAGCGCCCGGATGTCGCCGCGCTTCACGCCATGGTCCCAGACGAAGAAGGCCAGGCCGACAGGCCCCAGGCCCAGCCCGGCGATGGCCGCCCAGCCGGCGGCGTCCGGCACCACCGTCTGTTCCAGCGCCAGGTGGCACAGCAGCGACAGCAGGGCGGTGCCGCCGCAGAACCAGCCGACCGTCTCGGTCGGCACCGCGCCGATCCGCCGGCTCAGCACCGAGTAGCCGGCCCAGATCATCGCCGACAGCACCGCGGCGCCGTAGCCCAGGGCGAAGCGCGGGTCGAAGGCGACGCCGCGCCCTCCGATCAGCACCACCACGCCGAGCAGCCCCAGCGCCGCCCCGGCGACGTGCCACCAGCGCAGCCGCTCGCCCGGCAGCAAAGCGGAGAACAGCACGATCAGCAGCGGCCAGGCGTAGTTGATCAGGTTGGCCTCGACCGGCGGCGCCAGGCGCAGCGCCATGAAGAAGACGAGGTGATAGCCGAACAGCCCGCCGACGCCGAGCAGCCAGACGGCGGGCCGCTGCCGGGCCGCTGCCAGCGGCGAACGGCCCTGCAGCGCCATCCAGCCGAGCCCGATCAGGAAGGCGACGGCGAAGGCCATGCCGGTCAGCTGGAACGGCGGGATCGCGCTCGCCCAGGTGGCCAGCAGGGCCAGCGTCGCCCACATCAGCACGGCGGTGCCGCCGATCAGCGTGGCGCGCCGGATGGCGGCGAGGTCGGGGGACATGAGGGTTCGCCGCGGTCCTACTGCTGCAGCCCTGGGTAGGCCCACAGCCCGGACGTCCGCATCAGGTCGCGATAGACCACCAGCCGCTCGTCCGGGCTGACCTTCGCCGCCTCCTCCAGCGACGGCGCGTCCAGCGCGATCGCCGGCACCACCGCGAGAGTCAGCCCATACTGGGCCAACGCCTCCTCGACCACCACCCGGGCTCGGCGCATGTGGCTGGCGCTGGTCACCAGGATCACCGCATCGCCGCCATGGCGCTTGATCAGCGACGCCGCGTTCAGCCCGTTGCCGACCGTGTCCTTGGCCTTGTCCTCGCCGATGATGCGGTCGCGGTCGACGCCCTTCTCGACCAGCCAGCGGGTCATCAGGTCGGCCTCGGTCACCCCGGCCTGCGGCTGGCCGCCGGTGACGATCAGCCGGGCCGTCGGGTTGGTGTTGGCGGCGCGCAGCGCCACGTTCAGCCGGTCCAGCAGCGTCTGCTGCATGGTGCCGTCCTTGGCCAGGGCATAGCCCAGCACCAGGATCACCGGCTTGCCCGGCAGCGCCGGCACCGTGTCGGTCGGCGGATCGGCCAGGATCGCCTCGGTGCGGGCGAAGCGGGCCCGGTACCGCTCGGCCAGGGGGCGGTCCAGCCCGGCCAGGGCGATGTCGGCCAGGGCCGTGGCGTCGGCGTCGCCGCGCACCCGCGCCAGCGCCGCCAGCCAGGCATAGGCGTCGGTGGCGCGCGGGTCGTGCCGGGTGATCTCCCGCAAGGTCGCCTCGGCCTCCGGGATCTTCTTCTGGATGATCTGGGTCGATGCGACGGCGTAGCGGAAGTCCAGCCGCTCCGGCGCCAGGGTCGAGGCCTCGGCGAAGGCCTGCTCGACCACGTCGTAGCGGCCGTGCAGGGTGATGCCCTTGAACACCTCCGCCTCGGCCTTCTTCACGTCGCCGCCGGACCAGTAGTACTGCATGCCGGTCTCGACCAGGGTGCGGAGCCGGGCCTCGGTGGCGTCGTCATAGGCGATGGCCGGCGCAGCCAGCGCCCCCAGCAATGCCAGGCCGCAGGCGATGCGGCGGATCGTGCGTGTCTGTGTCATGAAGCCCCTCCTTGCCGGTTCATACGCTAGATTCGCGGCCTGGAGAATCGCCCATGACCGATGGCAGTGTTCGCATCCGCCCCTGGCGGCCGGAGGACCGGGCCCTGGGGCTCGCGCTGTTCGACAGCAATGTGCCGCGCTTCTTCGCGGCGCAGGAGCGGCACGACTTCACCGACTTCATCGACCGACTGAGCGGCCCCTATTTCGTGCTGGAGGATGCGGCGGGAGAGGCGGTGGGCTGCGGCGGCTACGAGGCCGCCGAGGGCGATGCCTCGGTCGCGGTGCTGTGCTGGGGCATGGTGCGGGCCGACCGGCACCGCGCCGGGCTGGGCACGGTGCTGCTGACCGAGCGGCTCGACCGCATCGCCGCCGATCCGGCCTATCGGTCGGTGGCGATCGAGACGACGCAGCACAGCCGCGGCTTCTTCGCCCGCCACGGCTTCGTCCAGACCCGGCAGGTGCCGGACGGCTTCGCCCCCGGCATGGACCTGGTGGAGATGACGCTGGAGCTGCACGGGTACCGGCGGTCGCGGCCCGCCTAAGGCTTCAGCAGGAACACCACATACCCCCGGAACCAGGGGCTGGCGGTCAGCCCGGCCGTTGCTTCCCACTCGCCGTCCTGCACCAGCCCGATCTTGAAGGGCAGGGTCAGCCGGGCGATGCGCGGCAGGTAGGAGCGGTAGTTCGGGATGGTGCGGCGGCCCTGATAGGTCTGCACCACCACCTCGTCGACCACGCCCTGCAACTGGCTGATCGCCTCCGAATCGGCATTGCTGCCCCAATCCATCAGCCCGGTGATGCTCAGCCGGTATTCGGGCGGCAGCTGCGCCCGCAGCTCGCGCAGGAAGGCGGCGTAGTCCTGCAGATGGCGGGTGCGGGCGTCGAAATCGATCTGGATGCCGACCACCGGGTTGCCGGCCTGCTTCCAGCGCCGGGCCTGGGCCAGGATGATGGGCAGGATCTGCGGCGGCCAGCGCAGCGTGTGGGCGCGGTAGGCCAGCCAGACCTCGCCCTGGCGCAGCCGCGGCACGGCGATGCCCTGGGCGATCATCCGCGCTGGACCATCGCCAACCCGGGGCGGCGGGTCGATCTGGCCCTGCAGGATGTACAGCGTCCGGGCCTGGGCCAGCACCGGCGGCGGCGGCACCCCCGCCCACAGCCAGAAGGCGTCGTGCTGGCCGACGTCGACGGTGGCGCCGGCAGGCGGCGCTGCCGCCAGCAGCAGCGCCGCAGCCAGGAGCACCAGGCGCCGCATGGTCACCAGTAGTATCGGAGGGTCTTCGCCCAGACCGTGTTGCCGTAGCGCGACTTCAGCGTCTGGAACCACTGCTTGCGCTGGTTCTGCGGGATCTCCTGCGGGCCGCAGCTATTGCTCTGGCTCGGCGCGAAGCAGTTGATGGCGCGGTACAGCGCATAGGCGCGGTCGGTGCGGCCGGCCTTGCCGTCGGCCATCACGCGCATGTAGCCGTCCAGCCGGGAATAGGGCTTGCCCGGGAACTGGGTCGCGGTGCCGCCCAGCTGCCGGTCGTCCGGCTGGCTATCGAGGGCATAGAAATCCAGCCCGTTGCGCAGGATGAACTCGCCCAGGCAGTTCAGCCCCTGCGGGTTCTCCGGGCTCTTCTGCAGGGTCGCCGCGATCTCTCGGATCGACGGGCAGGTGTAGTCGGATTCGGCCGAGGCGCCGTCCCAGTGGAACAGGGTCAGGGACTGGTCCCAGGGCACCGACGGATCCTCCGGCAGCGGGTCGGGCAGCAGCGCCAGGTCGGTGCCGAAGCCGCGGTAATGGCCGCGCATCAGGTCCTTGTACAGCAGCGTGAACAGGGCGGTGCGGCGCTCTTCCTCCGTCGCATCCGCCGCCTTGGCCTGCTGGCGCAGCAGCGCCTGCCCGGCCAGGTTGCGCAGCAGGATGCGCCGGATCTCCGGGCTCTTGATCGGCGATCCCGGCTCGAACACCGTCGCCAGCTTGCCGCTGCGCTCGTAGTTCATGGCCAGCGCCAGCTCCAGCTGGGCCCGCTGCAGCGGCTTGGCCAGCGGGATCAGCTGCAGCCACAGCGCCTGCGCCCCGGCCCAGTCGCCCTTGGCCTCCAGCGCGAAGCCGCGCAGGGTCTGGCGGCTGAACTCGAGGAAGCTCATGGCGCCGGTCGGCACCGTGTCCGGCAGGCTCTTCAGCGTCTCGTCGGGCGACTGGGCGACGTAGAACTGGTAGGCGGCGACGAGATAGGCGTGCAGGTCCGGCCGATCGGCGAAGCGCGGCTTCTGCTGCTCCAGCGTGTCCAGGCCGATGATCGGGCCGCCATCGCCGCCGACGTCGATGCCCTTGTCGCGCATCACCATCAGGTCCATCACCGCCAGCAGCGTCGGGTCGTTGACATCGGCGCTGCGCTTCGACACCAGCAGCTTGTTGTCGGTCTCCTGCACCAGCGCGTCGAGCGCCGCGGCATCGGCCGGGGTCTTGCCCAGCAGCCCGGCATAGGCGGCGGCCAGCCGGGTCGGGTCGTCGCCCAGCCAGTATACCCGGCGCAGCAGGCCGCGGGCCGAGGCGGTGTAGAGGCCGGTCGGATAGGCCTGGAGATAGGCTTCGAACGCCTTCTCAGACTCCGCCAGCACGGCGCGGTCGACATTCTCCAGCTTGGGATAGCCCATCTCGTCGAAGGCGTTCTGCTGCGCCTGGTTCAAGAGGGTGCGCGCTTCCAGGTAGCGCGCCGTCTCCTGCAGCCAGGGCCGGGCGCTGCCCTCCAGCGCCTTGAACGCCGCCATCGCCTGCGGGAAGTCGCCGGCGTAGAAGGCGACCGCTCCTTGGAGATAGCCGGCGAACTGCTTGCCCGGCGCCGACTGGACATCGGCGGGGACCAGCTTGGCCCGCTGCGCCTCGTCCCAGCTGCAGCTGCCCAGCATGGCCAGGCGCGCCCGGGCCAGCGACAGCCGCTCGGGCGCCGGCAGGTCGGCGCTGCCGACCAGCTGCTGCAGGAAGGCCCGGGCCGCGGCGTCGTCGTTGCTGGCGCAGCGGCTGCCCTCGCCGGTGGCGAACAGGTTGGCGCTGCTGTCCGCGGCGGCGGAGGCCACGGCCTCTGGCGGCACGCCGATGGTCTGGGCCAGCTCGGCCAGCGCGGTGCGGTCGGGGTCGCCGACCGGGGCCGGCTGGGTCTCGATCACGGTCGCGGCGCCGCCTTCGGCGGCGGGCGCATCCGCCGGCGCCTCGCCCTGCGGACCCAGCCGGTCGAGCGGGAACGGCACCAGCGCGTATCCCATCTCGCGGTCGTATTCCGACGGCGGGCCATCCGGCATCGGCGCCAGCCCCTGGTCGGCCAGCAGCAGGCGCAGATTGACCCTGCTGTCATTGGCCGGGCTGAGGAAGGGCAGGTTGTTGCAGCCGTCGAGCCCGTCCTGCTTCAGCGACCACATCACCGAGCAGCCGAAATCGCCGCTCGCCTGGGCCGCCTGGATGCCGACGCCGCTGAGCAGCAGAACCATCGGAAGCAAACCGCGCCGGATCATCGTTCCTCCCTCGCCCCATCGCGACCGTGGGAATCATCTCCGTCCGGTCGTATCAGATCGCCCGTCCGGCCGACAGGCCCGATCCTGTCCACGGCAGGCGGCGAAATCTTGGCCGGGCCAAGGCGGTCTCAGATGCCGCCCGCCACCTTCAGCACCGTGGCGGTGGTATAGCGCGCCGCGTCGGACAGCAGCCAGGCCACGGCCTCTGCGACCTCCTCCGGCTCGCCCGGCCGGCCTGTGGGGATCCGCGCGGTCACCCGTTCCAGCCGGCCCGGCGCATGGATCCCGGTCCGGATCATGCCCGGCGACACGGCGTTGACCCGGATGCCCTCGGCCGCCAGCTCGCGGCCCAGGCCGATGGTGAAGCTCTCGATCGCACCCTTGGTCGCGGCGTAGTGGACGTATTCGCCGGGGCTGCCGGTCTGCGCCGCGATCGAGGACAGGCTGACGATCGCGCCCTTCGTCCCCGCGACGCGGAAGCGGCGCACCGCCTCCCGCGCACACAGGATCGGGCCGACCAGGTTGATGTCGACCACCCGGCGCAGCGTCTCGGTCTCGAGATCGGCCAGAAGGCCGTTACGGCCGGTGATGCCGGCGTTGTTGACAAGGCCCTGCACCGGCCCGAAGGCGGCCTCGGCCTGATCGAACAGGGCCCGGATCTCATCCTCGTGCGACACGTCGGCGGGCAGGGCGATCGCCCGGCCGCCGGCACCGGCGATCTCCGCCACCACCGCCTCCGCCGCGGCGGCGTCGCTGCGGTAGTTGACGCAGACCGCCCAGCCGTCCTGCGCCGCCCGGCGGGCGATGGCGGCGCCGATGCCGCGGCCGCCGCCGGTGACGATCAGCAGGCTCACAGCGACAGCAGCCTTTCGGCGAAATCGGCGATCGGCGCGCCGTCGACCATCAGCCCGGCCGGCACCGAGAAATGGCCCTGCGGCCGGATATGGACCTGCGCCTCCGGCACGCCCCAGCGCCGGGCGATGGCCTGGCCGCCGGCGAAGGGGGTGACGTCGTCCTTGCTGCCCAGCACCATGAAGACGTTGCCGGTGTCCATCTGCGGCCGCTCGACCGGGTCGGTCAGGGGCCGCCACCGGCTCAGCGCCGCCTCGGTCCAGCCGGCCGCGGTCAGCGCCCGGTCCAGCCCGAAGGCGCGGGCGAAGGAGCCGCCGAGGGCGATCTCCTCGATCCCCTCCGAGGTGGTGAACAGCAGCAGCGCGTCCGGCCGGCACTCGGCCGGCCAGCTGCCGCAATGGGTGGCGGCCAGCTGCGCCGTCAGGGCGCCGAAGCTGATGCCGGTCCACCCCACCGGGCCGCGGCTGGTCTGCCGGGCCCACCGGGTCAGGATGCCGACCTCGCGCACCGCCGCCGACAGGTGGTCGAGCGCGCCGAGCGGCGTCGATGCCACCATCGGCTCGCCGGCATAGGTGCCCGGGCGCTTGCGCCGTCCGTGCCAGGGCGCCTCGACCAGCACCACGCGCAGGCCGCGGCGGACCAGGGATTCGATCTCGCTCAAGGGGCCGCGCAGATGGTCCGGCTCCATGCAGACGCCGTGCAGATGGATCACGGTCGGCGGGTCGACCGCGTCGCCCGGGGTGAACACCCGGGCCCAGCACGGGCTCTCCGCCGCCGGGTCGGGCGTCGGGAAGGTCAGCCAGTGGTCGGTGCCCAGCTCGCTCGGCAGCCGCCGCGTCTCGGCGACCGCGGGCAGCAACCCGGGCAGGCGATAGGCGTTCTCCGGATCGGCCAGCCGGGTACCGTGCCGGGCCTCGACCTCGTCCTCGGTCGGGATCGCCCAGCGGCAGGCCGGGATCTTGCGGTTGTTGCCGAACAGGGCGAAGCGCAGCCGGCTGGTGGTCAGGGCCGAGGCGGCGTCCAGCCGCGCCTCCTCCGCCGCCACCGCTTCGGCCAGCGGCGCGGTGGTGGAGAACAGCAGGCGCTGCCACTCCGCCTCCGCCTGGCGGTGCTGCTCGGTCAGGCGGGCGACGTCGCGCAGGGTCCGGCCGAGCCAGACCGGCCGCTTGCCCAGGGCGTCGGGCGGGATGTCCAGCTCGGCGCAGAAGCGGCGCAGGTCGCCGTCGGAGACGATCGCCGCGGCCAGGCTGCGCGACGCCGGCAGGAACCAGCCGCGCAGCAGGGCCAGCGACATGCCGTCGAACCAGGGCCGCGCCACCAGCCGGCCCAAGGGCGTGCGCATCAGCCGCATCAGGTCCGGCCGCGGCTTCAGCCGCACCGGGCCGGGCGTGCGCCGGCGCTGCGCCCGCTGCCGGGCCGACAGGTGCAGCACCCGCCGCAGCTCCGGCCATTCGATCAGCGCATCGGCCTCCTCCAGCGTCGCCCAGCGCGCCTGGGCGGCGTCGTCGCCTGCCACCGGCTCGCCCGACCGCCACTCGGCCTCGACATCGATGATGGTGTAATGCCACTCGACGTCGCCCACCGCGTCGCGATGGATCGAATCGACCGCGGTGACGATGCCGATCGCCTCGGCCTCGACCCCGGCCTCCTCGCGGGTCTCGCGCAGCGCCGCCTCGAACAGGGTCTCGCCCAGCTCCTGGCTGCCGCCCGGGATGCTCCACTGCCCGGCCTGGGGCGCCTTGCCGCGCTGGATCAGCAGCAGCCGGTCGTCGCGCCAGACGATGGCACCGACGCCGATTCTCGGCCTGTCCATGGCGGGGGACGTACGGCTGTCCTGCGGCATCGGCCTACTGGAACGCCACTTCGGCGAAGCTGCGCAGCTTGCGGCTGTGCAACTGCTCCAGGCCCAGGCCGCGCAGCATCTCCATGGCCCGGATGCCGATCTGCAGGTGCTGGCCGACCTGCTGCTTGTAGAAGGCGTCGGCCATGCCCGGCAGCTTCAGCTCGCCATGCAGCGGCTTGTCGGAGACGCAGAGCAGCGTGCCGTACGGCACCCGGAAGCGGAAGCCGTTGGCGGCGATGGTGGCGCTCTCCATGTCCAGCGCGATGGCGCGGCTCTGGCTGAAGCGCTGCACCGGCTCGCGATAGTCGCGCAGCTCCCAGTTGCGGTTGTCGATGGTGGCGACCGTGCCGGTGCGCATCACGCCCTTGAGGCCGTAGCCGCTGAGGCCGGTGATCTCGCCGACCGCGCGCTCCAGCGCCACCTGGATCTCGGCCAGGGCCGGCACCGGCACCCAGACCGGCAGGTCGGCGTCCAGCACATGGTCCTCGCGGACATAGCCATGGGCCAGGACGTAGTCGCCCAGCTTCTGCGTGTTCCGCAGGCCGGCGCAGTGGCCCAGCATGATCCAGGCATGCGGCCGCAGCACCGCGATGTGGTCGGTGATGGTCTTGGCGTTGGACGGGCCGACGCCGATGTTGACCATGGTGATGCCGGAATGGTCCGGCCGGGTCAGGTGATAGGCCGGCATCTGCGGCAGCCGCGCCGCCGGGGTGCCGCGGGCGCGGCCGCCGGGCATGGTGATGCGGTCGCCCGGCTCGATGAAGGCGTCGTAGCCGCCGCCGTCGCCCTGCATCAGCTCATAGGCGATGCGGATGAACTCGTCGATGTAGAACTGGTAGTTGGTGAACAGGACGAAGTTCTGGAAATGCTCGCAGCCGGTGGCGGTGTAGTGCTTCAGCCGGAACAGCGAGTAGTCCGCCCGCGGCGCCGTGAACAGCGCCAGCGGGTGCGGCTCGCCCGGCGGGATCAGGGCGGTGCCGTTGACGATGCTGTCGTCCATCATCGACAGGTCCGGCAGGTCGAACACCGACCGCATGTGCAGCATGCGCTCGCGGGTCAGGTCGCCCTCGACATGCATGCCGTCGGGGAAGGCGAAGTGGATCGGGATCGGCGTGTCGCTGACCCCGACCTCGACCGGCATGTGGTGATTGTGGATCAGCTGGCCGATCTGCTCGGTCAGATAGCGGTGGAACAGCGACGGCCGGGTGATCGTGCTGGTGAAGGTGCCCGGCCGGTCGACGAAGCCGTAGGACAGGCGGGTGTCGGCCCGGCTGAAATCCTCGACCCTGACCGTGAGGTAGGGATAGCAGGCGCGCACCCGGCTCGCCGGCTCCTCGCCGCGGGAATAGGCGCGGAAGGCGTCGCGCAGCAGGCCGGTGTTGGCGTCGTAGATCGCGTGCAGCCGGGCCACCGCCTCGGCCGCGTCGCTGAACTGCTCGGGGGCGAATGTCTGAGGGGCGGCGGTCTTGCTCATGACTCGACTCCCATCAGCGACCGGCCGAACTGCTCGGGGTCGAACGGCCGCAGGTCGTCGATGCTCTCGCCGACTCCGATCGCGTGCACCGGCAGGCCGAAGCGTTCGGCCAGCGCCACCAGCACGCCGCCGCGGGCGCTGCCGTCCAGCTTGGTCAGGATCAGGCCGGTCACCGACACCATGTCACGGAACACCTCGACCTGGCTGTGCGCGTTCTGGCCGGTGGTGGCGTCCAGCACCAGCAGCACGTCGTGCGGCGCCGTCGGGTCGATCTTCTTCAGCACGCGGACGATCTTGGCCAACTCGGCCATCAGATTGTCCTTGTTCTGCAGCCGGCCGGCGGTGTCGATCAGCAGCACGTCGCGGCCCTCGGCGCGGGCCTGGGTCAGCGCGTCGAAGGACAGGCCGGCGGCGTCGGAGCCGGGGGGCGCGGTGACCACCGGGCAGCCGGAGCGTTCGCCCCAGACCTGCAGCTGATGCACCGCGGCGGCGCGGAAGGTGTCGCCGGCCGCGATCATCACCGAGCGGCCGTCCTCGCGCCACTGCTTGGCCAGCTTGCCGATGGTGGTGGTCTTGCCGGTGCCGTTGACCCCGACCACCAGCACCACCTGCGGCTTGCGGTCAGGAGAGAGGATCAGCGGCCTAGCCACCGGCCGCAGGATCTGCGCCACATGGTCGGCCAAGGCGCGCCGCACTTCGTCGCCCGACACCTCCTTGCCGAAGCGGGTGCGGGCCAGCTCGGCGGTCAGCTTGGCGGCGGTGGCCGGGCCGAGATCGGCCTGGATCAGCAGCTCCTCCAGCTCCTCCAGCGTCGCATCGTCCAGCTTGCGCTTGGTGAAGATGCTGCTGATGCCTTCGGTCAGCTTGGCGGAGGAGCGCGACAGCCCCTCCTTCAGTCGGGTGAACCACCCTCTTTTCGGCGCCCCTGCGCCGCTGTCATTCGTCTGTTCTGTCATGGCCGCTTCTTAACACGCCGCATGTGACCTCCGTAAGTCGGCGCCGCGCGGGGCAGGGACGCCGGGATGCGATGGGCGTCGACACGCCGCGGTGGGGCTGCCTCTCTTTCCCGAGGAGGATGATTCGTGATAAACTAAGTTCAGCAGACTAGACTAGGAAAGAGCGGTATGCAGACCTACAACATCCACGCCGCCAAGACCCATCTCTCCCGGCTGGTCGAGCAGGCCGCAAAGGGCGAGCCCTTCGTGATTGCCAAGGGGGGCAAGCCGATGGTGAAGGTGGTCCCGATCGATGCCCCGCCTCCGCGCCAGGTCAAGCGCCTCGGTTTCCTGGCCGGGCAGATCACGGTTCCCGCCGATTTCGATCGGATGGCCGAGGACGAGATCGCCGCCCTGTTCGAGGGCGAGGAATGAAGTATCTGCTGGATACCCATCTCCTGCTCTGGGCTGCGGATTTCTCCGGTGCGGTCGAACGGATTGGTGGACTGCCGGCCGCCGCGGTGGCGCTGATCAATGATCCGGACAACGAGATGATCTTCAGCGCCGTCAGCATCTGGGAGGTGGCGATCAAAACCGGCCTGGGTCGACCTGATTTTGCGGTCAATCCCTACGTGTTGCGGCGCGGTCTCCTGGACAACGATTATACCGAATTGCCGATCAGCGGCGTGCACGCCGCAGCCGTAGTAGCCCTGCCTGATCACCATAAGGATCCGTTCGATCGACTTCTGGTCGCTCAGGCGACAGTCGAGGGCATAACTCTGCTGACGGCGGACGCCAAGTTGGCTGCATATCCCGGTCCGGTGCAGCGCATCTGACGGGGCGCGACAACAGGCGGCAGCGAAAAAGGGCTTGCAACCCGCCCGCCTCCGGGACTGAAATGGCGACATCGGCTGGGGTGCCCACCGTTACGGCGGGCTGAGATCATACCCATCGAACCTGACCTGGATCATGCCAGCGGAGGGAGCCTGAGATGACCGGCGTTCCGATTCCGTCTTTATTGCAGCAGGATTCCTGCGGCCCGACACCGTTGCGCGGCGCAAGGCCGCGCGTGGCCATCATCGGCGCCGGGGTCAACGGCCTGGCCATCGGCTGGCGCCTGGCCCGCGCCGGCTGCCCTGTCGAGGTCTACGACCGCGGGCCGGTCGGGCGCGAGGCCAGCTGGGCCGCGGCCGGCATGCTCGCCGCCGGGCTCGAGGCCGAGCCGGGGGAGGAGGCGCTGTTCGGCCTGTGCCGCCGCGCCCAGGAGATGTGGCCCGGCTTCGCCCGCGAGGTCGAGGCCGCGTCCGACCTGCCGATCGGCTACCGCGACGAGGGCACGCTGGCCGTGGCCCTGACCCGCGACGACGCGGCGGAGCTGCGCTTCTCCGCCGACTACCAGAGCAAGCTCGGGGTCGATCTGTGCTGGCTGACCGGCGCCGAGCTCCTGAAGCGCGAGCCGATGCTGCGGCCGGGCCTCGCCGCCGCCGTGCACAGCCCGGCCGACCATCAGGTCGACAACCGCTGGCTGGTGCCGGCCCTGACCGAGGCGCTGCGCCGCGCCGGCGGCGGGCTGCACGACCATGCGGCGGTCGAGGCCGTCACCCTGGATCGCGGCCGAGCGGCCGGCGTGGTGGTCGCCGGCGAGGCGCGGCCGGCCGATGTCGTGGTGCTGGCCGCCGGCGCCTGGTCGGGCGGCATTCCCGGCATCCCGCGCGAGGCGCTGCCGCCGGTGCGGCCGGTGAAGGGCCAGATGCTGGCGCTGCAGATGGACCCGGCGGCGCCGCTGCTGCGCCACGTGCTGTGGGCCGGCAAGGCCTATCTGGTGCCACGGCTCGACGGCCGGCTGATCATCGGCGCCACGGTGGAGGAGCGCGGCTTCGACACCGCCGTCACCGCCGGCGGCATGCTGTCGCTGCTCGACGCCGCCTGGCGGGCGCTGCCGGGGATCGAGGAACTGCCGGTGATCGAGAGCTGGGCCGGCCTCAGGCCCGGTAGCCGCGACGACGCGCCGGTGCTCGGCCCCTCGGCGATCGAGGGGCTGGTCCTCGCCACCGGCCATCACCGCAACGGCATCCTGCTGCTGCCGGCGACGGTCGAGGCGGTGGCCGGCACCATCCTCGACGGCAGGCTGCCGGAGGCGGCGGAGCCGTTCCGCATCGACCGCTTCACCCGCATCGCGGAGGCGGCGCAATGAGCGTGGTGGTGAACGGAGAGACCGAAGCGGCGGTCGGGGTCAGCGTGCTCGACCTGCTGCTGGCCAAGGGCATCGACCCGGCGGCGCGCGGCACCGCCGTGGCGCTGAACGACGCCGTGCTGCCGCGCGCCCGCTGGCCGGAGCATCGCCTCGCGGCCGGCGACCGGGTCGAGATCGTCCGCCCGTTCCAGGGCGGTTGAGGAGAGTACGAGATGCAGGATCCCTTCATCATCGCCGGCGTGGCGCTGCGCTCGCGTCTGTTCATCGGTTCGGCCGGCTATGCCAACCGGCAGCTGATGCTGGATGCGATCGAGGCCTCGGGGGCCGAGGTCGTCACCGCCTCGATCCGCCGGATCAGCCTGGAAGGCTATGCCGAAAGCCTGGTCGACCTGGTCGGCGACCGCTGGCGCCTGCTGCCCAACACCGCCGGCTGCATGACCAGGCGCGATGCGATCCTCACCGCGCAGCTGGCGCGCGAGGCGCTGGGCACCAACTGGCTGAAGCTGGAGCTGATCGGCGACCGCGAGACCCAGTACCCGGACGTCGCCCAACTGGTCGAGGCGGCGGAGGAACTGGTGCGCGACGGCTTCGTGGTGCTGCCCTACTGCAACGACGACCTCGTCACCTGCATGCGCCTGGCCGATGCCGGCTGCGCCACGGTGATGCCGCTGGGCTCGCCGATCGGCTCCGGCCTCGGCATCTCCAACCCGCATGCGATCGAGATGATCTGCAGCCGCATCCAGGTGCCGGTGGTTCTGGACGCCGGCATCGGCACCGCCTCGGACGCGGCGCTGGCGATGGAGCTCGGCTGCTCCGCCGTGCTGCTGTCGACCGCCGTGGCCAAGGCGCGCGACCCGGTGCGCATGGCCCGGGCCATGGCGGCGGGGGTCGAGGGCGGACGCCTGGCGTCCCGTGCCGGCCGGATTCCGAAGCGCCGTCTGGCCGACCCGTCGAGCCCGCAGCTTGGCCTGATCGGGACGTGATGGACTGATGACCGGGCTGCCGTCGCCGCCGCTGCTGCTGATCACCGATCGGCGCCAGGCGGCGCGGCCGCTGGAAGGCGTGGTGGCGGATGCGCTGGCCGCCGGCTGCCGCTGGGTCAGCCTGCGCGAGAAGGATCTGCCTGCGGCGGAGCGCCTCGCCTTGCTGCGCCGATTGGTCGCCCTGGCCCGGCCGATCGGGGCGGTGGTGACCGTCCATGCGGATCTGGAGGCGGCGGCCGAGGCCGACGGGCTGCACCTCGCCGCCGGCGGCGACCCGGAAGCGGCGCGGCGGCAGCTCGGCCCCACAGCCCTGATCGGCGTGTCCTGCCATTCCGGCGACGAGGTCGATGCCGCGATCGCGGCCGGGGCCGACTACGTCACCCTCGGACCCCTGGCGCCGACCGCGAGCAAGCCGGGCTACGCGCCGACCCTGTCTCCGGCCGAGGCCGGCGCCGTCGCCCGCCGCCATCCCGGCCGGGTGATCGCCCTGGGTGGGGTCGAAGCCGCCTTTGTGCCGGGGCTGATCGCCTCCGGCTTCGCCGGAATTTCGGTGATGGGCGGGGTGATGCGGGCTGCGGCTCCGGGCGCCGTGATCCGCGAACACCTCGCGGCGCTCGGCGCCGGTCCGGCCTGACCGCCTGTCGGCAGGGCCGCCCACCGTGCTATAGGTCGGGGCCGGATGGGAACCCCGCTGCCATGAAGCTGCGGCCGCTGCGCCTCCTGGTATTCGTCGTGATCACGGTCCCGGGGCTAGTCGGGCTGGTCCTCGCTTTGCGCGCCGCCGGCCCGCTGATCGACCTCGTCCGGGCCGAGCTGGCCCGCACGCCGGAGGTGCAGGAGGTCGAGGCCACGCTGATCGCCTGGACCCGGGCCGGCACGTCGCCGGAGCAGATCGACGCCGGGATCGCCCGGGCCTTCGCCGAGGACGACGTCGACGGGGCCGCGGTCTGGCTGAAGGTGGCCGAGATGACGGGCTATCCCGTCCGGCCGGAATGGCGGGCCCGCTACGAGGACGAGACCTCGACGACGAGCATCGCGGTCCGGGCCGCGCGCCAGGCGGTGGCCGGCGCCGTGACCGGGGATGGCCGTGGCCTCTCCGGCCTGGCCGGCGCCTTCGCCGCCGACATGACCTTCGTCGGCGACCTGCGCGACATCGGCCGCGAGCTCTGGCATTTCGGCAGCGGCGACCCGGTGGACGAGCTGGCGCTGGGCCTGTCGGGCATCGGGCTGACCCTGACCGCGGCGACCTATGGCTCCGGCGGGGTTGCGGCCCTGCCGCGCGGCGCGGTGTCGGCCTTCAAGCTCGCCCGGCGGACCGGCCGGCTGTCGGCGCGCTTCGCCGAGCGGCTCGGCCGAACGGTCGCCGATGTGGTCGATTTTCCAATGCTGCGCCGCCAGGTGCAGGAGGCCGGGTGGCGGGACACGGTGATGCGGACCGGCGCGATCTTCGCCGCCGCCATCCGCCGCGACCGGCTGGCCGGGCTGGACGAGGCCGTCAGCGCCGCCGGCCGCGTCGCCGGCCGGGTCGGCCCGGCGCAGTCGGTCGAGCTGCTGCGCTATGTCGACGATGTGCCCGACCTGCGGCGCATCGACGAGGTGTCGGCGGTGATGGGCGACCGCACCCTGGCCGTGTTCACGGTGCTGAAGCGCGGCGCGCTGACCACGATGAAGGCGACCATCCGCTGGTCGCGGCGGCTGGCCGACCTGACGGCCACCGTGCTGTTCGGCGCGATCAGCCTGATCTTCGCCCTGGTGTACTGGCTGCGGCTGCTGCTGCTCGGCCTGCTCTACGGCCTGTGGTGGGGCTGCCGGGCCTGCCTCGCCGCCCGCTGAGGGGTCAGCCGTCCAGCAGGCCGCGCGACAGGATGCCGGCGAAGCTGGTCTCGGCCGGTCCGGTCATCAGCACATGGCCGTCGCTCTCGCGCCATTCGATCAGCAGGGTGCCGCCGTCCAGCTCGACCCAGGCGGTGCGCTCGGCCAAGCCGCGGCGCACGGCGGCCACGGCGGCGGCGCAGGCGCCACTGCCGCAGGCCTGGGTGACGCCGACGCCTCGCTCCCACACCCGGTAGCGCAGCCGGTCGCGGGCCAGCATCTGGACCACGCCGATATTGGCACGCTCGGGGAACAGCGGGTCGTGCTCCAAAACCGGGCCGACGCCGTCGATCTGCACCTTCTCGGCATCCGGCACGAAGAACACGGCATGCGGGTTGCCCATCGACACGCCGACCGCGTCCGACAGCGCGCCGGACGACACCGGCAGGTGCAGCGTGTCGGCCTCATGCGCCAGCGGAATGTCCTGCCAGCCCAGCCGGGCCGGGCCCATATCGACGGTGACGCCGCCTTCGGGGGCGCTGCGGCACTCCAGCAGGCCGCCGCGGGTCTCGATCACCCCCCGGTCGGCGCCGGTGTCGGCCATCACCAGGGCGGCGACGCAGCGCGTGCCGTTGCCGCAGGCGCCCGACTCGGTGCCGTCGGCATTGAGGATGCGCATGAACACGTCGGCGCCTGCGGTCTGCGCCGGCTCGATCACCAGCAGCTGGTCGAAGCCGACGCCGCGATGCCGGTCGGCGATGCGCCGCGCCTGGTCGGGATAGATGGTGATCGGCCGCTCGCGCGCGTCCAGCACCACGAAGTCGTTGCCCAGCCCGTGCATCTTCCAGAACGGCAGCCCGTCCATCGCCCGCTCCCAAGTCTCTCCCCTGTCATATGGCATCAACCGGGCCTTCCGCGCGAGAGCGGAGCCCTGCGTGATCGACAGGGCGAGGGCCGGCGGCTAGCATGGCGGCCGACGGTGCCCCGGGAGACCGGGGTGAAAAGGGAAGCCGGTGCGTCCTCCTTTCGATCACGGGATGGCGGGCAAGGCCGGCGCTGCCCCCGCAACTGTAGGCGGCGAGCCCGCGCCCGAAGCCACCGGCTGATCCCGGGAAGGGGGCGCGCGGCGGTGACCCGCGAGCCAGGAGACCTGCCGTCGGATGAGTGCGTGTGAAGGGGCGGGGTGTCCCCGGGCGGCGCGTCGGCCCTGTCCGGCCGACCCCTCCCGGACCCCTGCCGAAGGCGGGAGACGCTGTGGTGTCCGATCTGACCGTGCGGCCGCTGGTGGCCGCGGATGTGCCGATGCTGCTCGACATGCTGCGCGAGCTGGCGGCGTTCGCCGGCGACCTGGCGGCGATGACGGCGCAGCGCGCCGATCTCGACGAGGCGCTGGCCGAGGTGCCGCCGCGCTTCCGCGGCCTGATCGCCGAGGATGGCAGCGGCGTGGTCGGCTATGTCAGCTACACCATCGACTATTCGATCTGGACCGGCGGAGACTTCATCCGGGTCGACGACGTCTATGTCCGCGAACGGGCGCGCGGCCGCGGCATCGGCCGGCAGCTGATGCGGGCCCTGGCCGATATCGGCGTGTCCCAGGCGATGCGGGTGCGCTGGGAGATGGCGTCGGACAATGTCGATGCCCGCCGCCTCTATGCCGGCATCGGCGCGGCGCCGGAGGACAAGACGATCTGGCGCTGGCCGGTCACGGCGATGGAATCGTTCCTCGACCGCAGCGAGCCGCCGCCCTCGGCCGCCGAGGGCGCCGTCCTCTCCGAGGCCGGCCGCGGCCTGCCGGGCGAGGACGGCTTCATCCTGGTGCTGCGCCGGGAGAAGGACTGAGCGCATAGGGCCGCATTGACTCTGCGGCCCTATCCGCCTAGAAGACCGACCGTTGCGGGATCGGCCCGCAGCGAGACCCCAAGGGGTGCCGCCAGTTCGCGAGTGTCGCGCACTGGCGCTTTTCTGTTTGGGGCGACGGGATTCGAAGGGCGATCATGTTCGAAGGTCTGAGCGGCCGTCTCGGCGACATCTTCGACCGGCTTCGCAAGCGCGGCGCGCTGACGGAGGCCGATGTCGGCGCCGCCCTGCGCGAGGTGCGCGTGGCGCTGCTCGAGGCAGACGTCGCCCTGCCGGTGGTCAAGGACTTCATCGACAAGGCGCGCGAGCGGGCGGTCGGGGCGGAGGTGCTGCGCTCGGTCACCCCCGGCCAGCAGGTCATCAAGATCGTCCATGACTGCCTGATCGAGAT
This sequence comes from Inquilinus sp. OTU3971, assembly GCF_038440215.1. Lineage (NCBI taxonomy): Bacteria > Pseudomonadati > Pseudomonadota > Alphaproteobacteria > Rhodospirillales > Rhodospirillaceae > Inquilinus > Inquilinus sp. OTU3971. The sequence goes on from NZ_JASATH010000140.1 coordinate 18,070, forward strand.
GCTGGGCGGCACGCCCGGCGAGGCGCCGGACCTCAACGCCGCGACCCCGATCAACCTGATCGCCGTGCCGCCGGTGCCGGTGCTGATGGTCGGCCTGCAGGGCTCGGGCAAGACCACCACCACCGGCAAGCTCGCCCTGCGCCTGAAGGACCGCGACAACCGCAAGGTCCTGATGGCGTCGCTCGACACGCGACGCCCCGCGGCGCAGGAGCAGTTGAAGATCCTGGGCGAGCAGATCGGCGTCACCACCCTGCCGATCGTGCCGGGGCAGGAGCCGCTGGCCATCGCCCGCCGCGCCATGGAGCGCGGCCGGCTCGAGGGCTTCGACGTCGTCCTGCTCGACACCGCCGGCCGCCTCGCCATCGACGAGGAGCTGATGGCCGAGGTGGTGGCGATCCGCGACGCCACCCGCCCGACCGAGACCCTGCTGGTGGCCGACGCCATGACCGGCCAGGACGCGGTCAATGTGGCCCGCACCTTCCATGAGCGGGTCGGCGTCACCGGCATCGTCCTGACCCGGGTCGACGGCGACAGCCGCGGCGGCGCCGCCCTGTCGATGCGCGCCGTCACCGGCCAGCCGATCAAGCTGATCGGCGTCGGCGAGAAGATGGACGCGCTGGAGCTGTTCCATCCCGACCGCATCGCCAACCGCATCCTCGGCATGGGCGACGTCGTCAGCCTGGTCGAGCGCGCGGCGCAGACGATCGAGAAGGAGGATGCCGAGAAGCTCGCGGCCAAGATCCAGAAGGGCGAGTTCGACCTCGAGGACCTCGCTTCCCAGCTGCGCCAGATGCGCAAGATGGGCGGGCTGCAGGGGCTGATGGGCATGCTGCCCGGCGTCGGCAAGATCAAGGACCAGATGAAGACCGCCGGCATGGACGACAAGATGATCAAGCGGCAGGAGGCGATCATCTCGTCGATGACGCCGGTCGAGCGCCGCAACCCCAAGATCATCCACGCCAAGCGCAAGGTGCGGATCGCCGCCGGCTCCGGCACCTCGGTGCAGGACGTCAACAAGCTGCTGAAGCAGCACCAGCAGATGGCCGACATGATGAAGCGGATGAAGAAGCTGGGGAAGGCCGGGATGATGCGCGGCATGCCCAAGCTGCCGCCCGGCATGCTGCCGCCCGGCTTCAAGATGTGAGGAGGGGATCGTCATGACCATGATGCTCGACCACGTCTCCGTCGGCGTGTCCGACCTGGCCGCCAGCCGCGCCTTCTACGACGCGGCGCTGGCGCCGCTCGGCTACGGCCGGATCATGGATTTCGACGATGCTGTCGGCTATGGCGAGCCGATGCCGGCGCGGACCGGCCATTTCTGGATCGGCAAGACCGAGGCCGGCACGCTGGCGCCGATGCCCGGCCTGCACATCGCCTTCGGCGCGCCGAACCGGACGGCGGTCGACGCCTTCTACGCCGCGGCGCTGGCCGCCGGCGGCACCGACAACGGCGCGCCCGGGCCGCGGCTGCACTACCACCCGAACTACTACGGCGCCTTCGTGATCGATCCGGACGGGCATCACGTCGAAGCCGTCTGTCACGACCCCGCCTGAGTTTCCCCAACAGCAAGTTTGACCTGAGGAGAGTACCGTAATGTCCGTCAAGATCCGCCTGACCCGCGGCGGCGCCAAGAAGCGCCCGTTCTACTCGATCGTGATCGCCGACACGCGCAGCCCGCGCGACGGCCGCTTCGTCGAGAAGGTCGGCACCTACAACCCGATGCTGGCGAAGGATCATCCGGAGCGCCTGGTGCTGAAGGCCGACCGGATCAAGCATTGGCTGTCGGTCGGCGCCCAGCCGACGGACCGCGTCGCCAAGTTCCTCGGCCAGGCCGAGCTGGCGCCGATGCCGGTGTACCGCGAGACCCCGTCGAAGTCGGCGCCGAAGGCGAAGGCCCAGGAGCGCGCCAAGGCTGCGGCCGAGGCCGCCGCCAAGGCCGCCGAGGCTCCGGCCGAAGCCTGATCGGCATCGGCGCCCTTGCCCCGCGCGGGGTGAAGGGCGCCGGCCGGATCCTCCGCCATGGCTTCATCCTCCAAGGTCTGCGTCGGCCAGATCACCGGGGCGCACGGCGTCCGCGGCCTGGTGAAGGTCAAGCCCTTCACCGCCGCCCCGGAGGACCTGACCGCCTATGGCCCGGTCTCGGACGAGGCCGGAGCGCGCCGCCTTGTCCTGCAGCTGCTGTCCTGGGCCAAGGACCAGTGGATCGTGCGGGTCGAGGGCGTCGCCGACCGCGACGCGGCCGACGCCCTGCGCGGCCTGCGCCTCTATGTCGACCGCGCCGCCCTGCCGGAGACCGAGGAGGACGAGTTCTACCATGCCGACCTGATCGGCCTGGCGGCGGTGCTGGCGGACGGGACCCTCTTCGGCACGGTCCGCGCCGTGTTCGATTTCGGCGCCGGCGAGATGCTGGAGATCGCGCGGGTCGAGGGCAGCGCCGTGATGCTGCCCTTCACCCGGGCCGCGGTGCCGGTGGTCGACATCGCCGGCCGCCGCGTCGTGATCGACCCGCCGGCCGGGCTCCTGGAACCGGCGGAACATCCGGAAGAGGGCGGGGACGAGGGCTGAGATGCCTTGGACCGCCCGCATCCTGACGCTGTTTCCGGAGATGTTTCCGGGCCCGCTCGGCCAGTCCCTGGCCGGCAGGGCGCTGGCGCGCGGCGACTGGATGCTGGAATCGGTGGACATTCGCAGCTTCGCGCGCGATAAGCACCGCTCGGTCGACGACGCCCCCGTCGGGGGCGGCGCCGGCATGGTCATGCTTCCCCAGGTCTTGGACGACGCCGTGCAGGCGGTCCGCCGCCGGGGGGAGCGGCTGATCTATCTGAGCCCCCGCGGCCGGCTGCTCGATCAGGCACTGGTGCGGGAGCTGGCGGCGGAGCAGGCGATCGTCCTGCTCTGCGGCCGGTACGAAGGGGTCGACCAGCGGCTTCTCGACGCCCAGGGGGCGGAGGAGGTCAGTCTGGGCGATTTCATCCTGTCCGGCGGCGAGATCGCCGCGCTGGCTCTGATCGATGCCGTGGTGCGCTTGCTCCCCGGCGTCATGGGCAACGCGGAGAGCGCCGGGGAGGAGAGTTTCGGGGCCGAGTTCGGGGCGGGTCTGCTGGAGTACCCGCACTACACCCGGCCGGCCCTGTGGACAGGCGCCGACGGCGCATCGCGCGCGGTGCCGGAGATCCTGGTCTCCGGTGATCACGCGAAGGTGCGGCGCTGGCGGCTGGAACAGGCGGAAAGCATCACCCGGGAGCGACGCCCGGACCTCTGGCAGCGATACCTCGCCGTGAATCCCGAAAGGGCGGAAGGCGGCGGGAGCCACGTCCGAAAGCGCCCGGGCCGAGACCGAAGAGTGACCAAGGAACAAGAAGGACAAGAGCCATGAACATCATTCAGACGATCGAGCAGGAGCAGGTCGACAGGCTGACCGCCGACCGCAAGATCCCGGATTTCCAGCCCGGCGACACCGTCAAGGTGAACGTCAAGGTCATCGAGGGCACGCGCGAGCGCGTGCAGGCCTATGAGGGCGTCTGCATCGGCCGCAAGAACGCCGGCCTGAACAGCCACTTCACCGTCCGCAAGATCAGCTATGGCGAGGGCGTCGAGCGCGTCTTCCCGCTGTACAGCCCGCGCATCGACTCGATCGAGGTCGTCCGCCGCGGCGCCGTCCGCCGCGCCAAGCTGTATTACCTGCGCGACCGCCGCGGCAAGGCCGCGCGCATCACCGAGCGCCGGGACAACAAGCCCCAGGACACCAAGGACCAGGGCTGATCGTCCGTCCGGACCGATCGGATGTGAAGGGCCGGCGCAGCGCGCCGGCCCTTTCGCC
>NZ_JASATH010000141.1:0-21835 GCF_038440215.1 Inquilinus sp. OTU3971
CAGAGGTACACGCGCAAAATCCGGTCTTCGCTAGTGCAGCGCTCAATGACGCGATGCGCGACGCTGCTCTCGCGGGACACTTACCCTATCTCCAATCGCGGGCCGCGCTCGATGAAGAAGGCTTAATGCGGTTGCAGACCGGGATTGGATCTGAAGCATTCAAGGCCGATGACTTTTTGTGCCTCGCCTGTGGCGTCGTCAGCGATGCACCCGCCGAGGCTTTGGCATCTCTATTGTCCAGCCTCGTGGAATTGGAAAGCGGTGCCAATGTGGCATTGGACATCCTCTATATGTATTTCCATTGCGCCAAAGACGACAACAAGCCGATAGCCAATTGCCTGCTGGTTTGCGGACGGGAGTTGCTCAAGCGCGCGGACTTTTCCAATGGCCATTCAATGCGCGATCACTACGCAGGCGCTGTCGCCAAAATCTGCTTGGCGCCTCCCGAAGCCGAAGAAGACGCGCACGTGATCTGCATCAATCTTCGCACAGCTCTTATGGAATTTCGAACATATTCATATAATGTCAACCGTCTTCTTGAGGGATTGCTCCAGGCACAACCCGACATTGCACTTGACATCTTCCTTTCTCGCGACTCGGCACAGAACAATCATGATCCGTTCGATTTCGGCTTTGATCGATCTTCACCGGTTGAGAGTTTAGATGTGGCGACGCTGTGTGAATGGGCCGACAAAGATGCATCCGCTCGATATCCACTTCTCGGGACCGCAATATCACTTTTCGCTACCAAAAACTTCGATCAAGACGCTGGCCTTTCTCCACTTTTTCTGGAGGTGATGCGCCATGCACCGGGCAAAGCAGAATTTTTGGGTGACGGCTATACTCGACTCCTACCTAGCGGCTGGAGTGGATCGCTTGCTGATATACTAACGAGGCGCAGAGGCATGCTCGGCGAACTCGCGTCAGACCCGGATCCGGTAGTGCGGAGTTGGTATGCTGAACAGCGTGATCGGCTCGATTCTTGGATCGCGCACGAGCGAGAGCGGGAGAGCGAAAGAGAGGAAGGTTTCGAGTAGAAGCCAGGATTGAACCCACGATGTCGGCCCGCTCCCCTCTCGCTCGTCCTATGCTCGATCCCAAACCAACGGAGGAGACCCGGGATGTCCTATGCAGACGGATTCGTGCTGGCGGTGCCGAAGGCCAGGCTGGAGGAGTACAAGGAGATGGCGCGTAATGCCGGCGCGGTGTGGAAGGACCATGGCGCGCTGGCTTATGTCGAATGCATCGGCGACGACGTGCCCTATGGTGAGCTGACCTCGTTCCCGCGCTCGGTGCTGGCGAAGGAGGACGAGATCGTGATCTTCGCCTGGATCGTCTACGAGTCCCGCGCCGCGCGCGACGAGATCAACAAGAAGGTGATGGCCGATCCGCGGCTGAAAGGGGACCCCGCCACCATGCCCTTCGACGGCAAGCGCATGATCTATGGCGGGTTCGAGGTGTTCGTCGAGCTGTAGCGGTCAGTCTGGGTCGCGGTCGAACTGGCTGGCGCCGGACACCGGCGCCAGCCAGGGCTGACGGCGGATGATCCAGCCCTCGCGGGTCGGCCGCAGGTCGCTCGGCGCCTCGTCCAGGGCGCCGAGCAGGATCTCGACCGTGTCCTCGCTCTCGGCCGGATGGAACAGGCGCGAGCCGCAGACCGGGCAGAAGCTGCGGCCGCGATGGGTGCGCACCTCCCCGGTCACGGTGAAGGCGTCGCGGGGCCAGTCGGCATAGGCCATGGCGACCGCGCCGGTGGCCTTGCGGCATTCGGTGCAATGGCAGATGCCGACCTTCAGCGGCTCTCCCCGCAGGGTGAAGCGCACCGCGCCGCAGCTGCAGCCGCCCTGGCGCAGGCGCGTGCCGTCCACATCGATCCGCGGCTCCGGCCGCAGCACGGGATAATCGCTCATCCGGCCCTCCTTCCCTGGTCGCTTCGAGGACAACACCGGATCGGGGGCTTCGTCTCCGCGAAGCTCTAGCGGGAGCCTCGGTCTTGCAGCAGGCCGGACAGCAGGGCGCCGAACGCCTTGATCGAATGCCGCGCCGCGGCCTCCGGGTCGGGGGCATTGGCGATCCATTGCGCGGCGTGCAGCATCGCGCCGTTGAGCAGCCGCGCCGTGGTCTCCGGATCGACCGGAACGATGACGCCGTCCTCGGCCAGCCGGCGCAGGCTGTCGGCCATCAGGGCGATGCATTCGGACTGGCTGCCCCAGGTCGAGGGATCGCCGAGCACCGACGGCCCGTCGCGCAGGACGATGCGCCGGATCTCCGGCTCCAGCGCCATCTCGAGATAGGCGATACATTCGTCCGAGAAGGCCTGCCAGGGCGTGCCGGCGCGGCCGGAGACCTCGCGCAGCCGGACGTTCATCTCGGCGTCGATCTCGGCGATCACCGCCCGCAGCAGGCCCTTCTTGTCGCCGAAATGATGGTAGAGCGCGCCGCGGGTCAGCCCGGCCTCGGCGGTGAAGTCGTCCATCGACGCCTCGGCATAGCCCTTGGTGCCGAAGGCATGGCGGGCCGCCGCCAGCAGCTTGGCGCGGGTCTCGGCGATCATCTCGCTGCGCGGTCTGTGGGCCATGGCCTTCTTCTTACATACGGCGCGTATGCTAATTGACATACGGAGCGCATGCAATTATCTGTTTCACATACGGTGCGTATGCAAGTGTTGCTGCCCGCAGCGGAGGCCGCCATGACCAACCCCTATGCCGAGATCTTCCGCGCCCCCGGCGCCAAGGCCTTCTCGGCCGCCGGCTTCATCGCCCGACTGCCGCTGGCGATGATGACGCTGGGCATCGTCACCATGCTGTCCCAGGCGCGCGGCGAATACGCGCTGGCCGGCGCCGTCTCCGCCGCCTTCGCCCTGGCCAACGCGCTGATCGCGCCGCAAATCTCGCGGCTGGTCGACCGGCGCGGCCAGGGCCGGGTGGCGGTGCCGGCCACGATCGTCACCGTGGCGGCGATGGCCGGGCTGATGCTGGCCACCCGGTTCGGCGCGCCGGACTGGACCCTGTTCCTGTTCGCCATCGGCGCCGGCGCCATGCCGAGCCTGAGCGCGTTCGTGCGGGCGCGCTGGACCGAGCTGTACCGCGACACGCCGCAGCTGCGCACCGCCTTCGCTTTCGAATCCGTGATCGACGAGGTGATCTTCATGACCGGCCCGATCGTCGCCATCGGGCTGAGCGTCGCCGTGTTTCCGGAGGCCGGGCCGCTGGCCGCGACCTTGCTGCTAGCCGCCGGCGTGGCCCTGTTCAGCGGGCTGAAGGCGACCGAGCCGCCGGTGCATGCGCCCGAGGCCGGGCCTGGCCGCTCCGTCGTCCGGCTCGGGTCGGTGCGGGTGATCGCCCTGACCATGGTCGCGGTCGGCGCCATCTTCGGCACCGCCGAAGTCACCGCCGTCGCCTTCGCCGAGGCGCATGGCGCCACCGCCGCCGCCAGCCTGGTGCTGGCCGCCTATGCCGCCGGGTCGCTGATCGTCGGGCTGGTGTTCGGGGCGATCAAGCCGCGGCTGTCGCTAGCCGCCCAGTTCGTCCTGGCGATCGGCCTGGCGGCGCTGACCACCCTGCCGCTGCTGGTCGTCGACAGCATCCCGGCGCTGGCGCTGGTGCTGTTCCTGGCCGGCGCCGCCGTGTCGCCCACCATCATCACCGCCATGGGGCTGATCGAGCGGCTGGTGCCGCCGTCGCAGCTGACCGAGGGCATCACCTGGGCGATGACCGGGATCGGCATCGGCATGGCCGTGGGCTCCTCCGCCTCCGGCCGGATCATCGACGAGTTCGGCGCCTCGGCCGGGTTCTCGGTCTCGGTCGCGGCCGGGGCGACAGCGCTGGCCATCGCCCTGCTCGGCCAGCGCTGGCTGCGCGGCCGGGCGCCGGTGGGAGCGGCCTGCGCCACGGCCTGACCGCTCGCCCCGGCTACAGATGCGGCCCCAGCAGCGAAAGGTCGGCGGGGCCGAGCCGGTCCTTGGCGGTGCGCAGCTGGTGCCAGTAGGGGTACAGCACCGGCGGCGCGCTGACCTGGTCCAGCTTCGTCCGCTCCTCCGCCGTCAGCACCAGATCGGCGGCGCCGAGATTGTCCTTCAGCTGCGCCTCGGTGCGGCCGCCGATGATCACTGACGTCACCGCCGGCCGGCCCAGCAGCCAGGCCAGCGCTACCTGGGCGCCGGAGACACCGCGCGCCTCGGCGATTTCGACCAGAACGTCGACGATAGCCCACAGCCGGTCCTCGTCGCGGATCGGCGGCTCGCCCCAGCCGGCGATCTGGCGGGTGCCCTCGGGCGTCACGCCACGCCGGTGCTTGCCGGAGAGGAGGCCGCCGGCCAGCGGGCTCCACACCAGGATGCCGAGGCCCTGGTCGATCGATACCGGCACCAGCTCGTACTCCGCCTCGCGCGCCTCGAGCGTGTAGTGGATCTGCTGGCTGACGAAGCGCTGGCGATGGGTGCGGTCGCTGACCCCGAGCGCCTTCATCAGGTGCCAGCCGGAATAGTTCGAGGCACCGATGTAGCGGACCTTGCCCTGGCGGACGAGGCTGTCGAGCGCATCGATCGTCTCCTCCAGCGGGGTCTGCCCGTCCCATTGATGGACCTGGTACAGGTCGATCACGTCGGTGCGCAGCCGTTTCAGGCTGGCCTCGCAGGCCTCGATCAGGTGGTGGCGTGACAGGCCGCGGTCGTTCGGGCCGTCGCCCATCGGGAAGCGCGCCTTGGTGGCGATCAGCACACCGGCCCTGCGCTTGCCGCCCAGCACCTCGCCGATGATCTCCTCCGACCCGCCGGCCGAGTAGACGTCGGCAGTGTCGATCAGATTGACGCCGGCGTCGAGGCACAGGTCGACCTGCCGCCGCGCCTCGTCCAGGTCGGTATTGCCGATCTTGGCGAAGTTGCCCTTCCCGCCCATGGTCATGGTGCCGAGGGTGATGGTGGAGACCTTGAGGCCGGAGCGGCCGAGCAGACGGTATTCCATGACGGCGCCTCTGTGTGTCGGGGGCGACCAGTCCTAGACGTGCTGGTTTCAGCGTTCCAACGGAAAGATGTGATTGCATTCAGCGCCAGCAGTGCTGAATGGCGCCGCGATTGCGTGGCCGGGCGCCAGCCTGTCACACTGCCGCCTGCCCCGGTCGGCCGCCAGGACCCGCCATGCGATCCACCATCGCCATCCCGGTCACCGTCCATCCGACGCCGGATGCGCTGGGCCTCGCCGTCGCCCAGCGCATCCTGGGCGGGATCGAGCGCGCGGCGGAGGAGAGCCGACCCTATCTGCTGGGTTGCCCGGCGGGCCGCTCGGCCGCGCCGGTCTATGCCGCGCTCGGCGCCCTGGCCGGGATGACCCGGTTCGACCTGTCGCGCCTGGTGCTGGTGATGATGGACGAGTACCTGGTCGATGGGCCGGACGGGCCGGTGCTGTGCGATCCGCGGGCGCATTACAGCTGCCGCCGCTTCGCCGAGCAGGGGATCCGGGCGGTGCTGAACGCGAAGCTGCCGGCGCCGCGGCGCCTGTCGGCGGCGGCGATCTGGTGCGCCGATCCGGCCCGGCCGGATGCCTATGACCGGCGAATCCGCGACGCCGGCGGCATCGACCTGTTCCTGCTGGCCAGCGGCGCCAGCGACGGCCATGTCGCCTTCAACCCGCCGGGCAGCCTAGCCGAGGGCGGCACCGGCATCGTCGCGCTGGCGGAGGAGACGCGGCGCGACAACATGGCGACCTTCCCCGGCTTCGCCGCCATCGCCGAGGTGCCGCGCCGCGGCGTGTCCGTCGGCCTCGGCACCATCGCCGGCCTGTCGCGGGCGGCGTTGATGATCCTGCATGGCGGCCACAAGCGGCAGGCGGTGCGGCGGCTGCTGGAAAGCCGCGACTTCGAGCCCGCCTGGCCGGCCACCATCCTGCATCGCTGCCGGCATCCGGAGATCCATCTCGACGCCGCTGCTGCACAGGAGGCGGCGTGACCATCGCGCATGATATCGAGCTGAGTCGGCTGCGCGACCGGATCGCGGCCTCGCATGCCGTCGTCTGCGGCATGGTGCATGAGGCGGTGCCGCGCGACGAAGCCGGGCAACCGCTGGCCCATGCGGTCGAGCCGGACGGCTATGCCCGCCCGGCGCTGTGCCCGGCCGGGCGGCGCGACACCCAGCTCGCCTGCAGCCACACCGCCTCCCGGCTGCCGCTGCGGCGGGCGATCGAGACGCTGCACGCGCGGGGCGCGGACGCGGCGGGTGAGCTGCTGGCGGAGTGGATGCGCCTGGACACGGCGCTGGGCGCGCTGGACCACCGCCGCTACGCGGCGGAGACGCGGCTGGCCGACGCGGTCAGGTCGGGCTCCGACCCGAATTCGGAAGAAAGGCGGTCGATCGCGGCGCTGGTCCGGGAGCACCGCGACCTGGCCCGAGGCCTCGATGCGTTGCGGGACCGGATCCTGGCCGCGATCGACCAAGCCCTGCTCAGTTGAACACCGCCTCGTAGAAGCGGACGCCCTGGGCCTTCGGCTGGTCCATCGCCGCCGGCACCACGGGGTTGATGAAGACGCCCTCCATCAGCCCCTTGGACGGGTGCCGGATGTTGTAGACCTGCGAGCCGAGATCGGGCGTCGGCGGCGCCGTGAACAGGATCGCGAAGGGGTGGCGCCGCAGCAGGCCCGGCGATTCGTAGGGCGAGAGGCGGACGGCGACGAGCGTCGCCTCCACCCGCCCGCCCGGCCCCTCGACCACGAAGGTCTGGCCACGGTGGTCCTTGAAGTCGTCGAAGCTGAGCTCGGCCAGCATCGCGGCGCTCCCTTAGCTGCGCGGCGGGAAGATGCCTTCCAGCGCGATGATCCAGTTGATCGCCAGATAGGGCGGCATGATCGAGAAGGGCTGGGTGCCGCCGGTCGGGCCGGTCGTGCCGCTGACCGCGAGCTTGATGTTGACCGAGGGATTGGCGGTGTTGTTGGCGAAGGTGTTGACGTCGATGGTCGAACCGGAGCTCGAGTCCAGGAAGTTCGGCGCGCCCAGGATCGAGGTGTCTGTCGCTACGGTCTGGGCGGTGTTGGCCGCCGTGGTGGCGACCTTCTCGAGCGCAGTGAGCGTCGATCCGTCATGGACATGCGCCGGCAGGTTGTTGGTGGTCAGGGTGGTGCTCGGCGTGCCGCCGACCTGCCCGAGCTCATAGGAGGGCAGCCCCCCACCCTGCCCGGCACCGATTGGCGTCCGGCCGAACAGGTTGGGCAGTTGGAAGGTGGTCTGGCCGTTGCCGCCATAGGTGGTGCCGAGCAGGCTGAACAGCGCCGTGTTCTGCGAGATCGCCAGAATCTGGCCCCCACAGAAGGCCCAGCCGCGCGGCGCGAAGTTCGGGGCCCAGCCCATGACCGTGGCGAGATAGGATTCCATCTGAAATGCTCCTGAAAATTGGATCGACAATGACCAAACGCGTGATGCCGATTCCGAGCCATCGAGAGAGGGCCCGGAACCGGCATCGGCGAGAATAAAACGAATGGAAATATAGCTTCAATCTTAATCGATTGAATGCCCAATTATGTCGCAAACTTGGCGAAAATCCAACAAAAAAATCTCACCGCGCCAGCCAGCCGCCATCGACCGGCAGCAGCGTCCCGGTGACGTAGCCGCTGTGCGGCGAGGCCAGGAACAGCGCCGCCGTCGCCAGGTCCTGCGGCACGCCCCAGCGGCCGGCCGGAATCCGGTCGAGGATCTGCCGGGTGCGCACCGGGTCGGCGCGCAGCGCCTCGGTGTTGTCGGTCTCCATGTAACCGGGGGCGATGGCGTTGACGGTGATGCCCTTCGGCGCCAGCTCGTTCGCCATCGCCCGGGTCAGGCCGGCGATGCCGTGCTTGGCCGCGGTGTAGGACGGCACCCGGATGCCGCCCTGGAAGGACAGCACCGAGGCGACATGGATGATCCGGCCCTGGATGCCCTGCCCCACCATGTGCCGGGCCACGGCCTGGCTGAGGAAGAAGGCGCTCTTCAGGTTGACCGCCATCACCGCATCCCAGTCCGCTTCGCTGAACTCCAGCAGGTCGGCGCGGCGGATGATGCCGGCATTGTTGACCAGGATGTCGATCCGGCCGAGCCGGGCGACGATGTCGGCCACCACCGCGTCGAGCCCGGAGGAGTCCTCGAGGTCGCGCACCACCTCGACGAAGCGGCGGCCGGTGCCGGCGATCGCCGCCGCGGTCTCCGGCATCGGGCGTGAGCCGAGCCCGGCGATGTCGGCCCCAGCCTCGGCCAGTGCCAGGGCGATGCCGCGGCCGAGCCCGGTGCGCGCCCCGGTGACCAGCGCCACCTGGCCGGTGAGGTCGAACAGGCTCACAGCAAGTCCCCCATGGCGACGAAGTCCATGTCGGTGAAGGCCTGGTTGTCGCCGGCCATGCTCCAGATGAAGGCATAGGCGGCGGTGCCGGCACCGCAATGGATCGACCAGGGCGGCGACAGCACCGCCTGCTCGTTGCGCACCACCAGGTGACGGGTGGCCGCGGGCCGGCCCATGAAATGCATCACCACCGCCTCGGCCGGCAGCTCGAAGTAGAAATACGCCTCCATCCGCCGGTCATGGGTATGCGCCGGCATGGTGTTCCAGACGCTGCCGCTGTGCAGCCGGGTCAGCCCCATCAGCAGCTGGCAGGTCGGCAGCACCTCGGGGTGCAGGTACTGGTGCAGGGTGCGGCGATTGCTGGTCTCGGGAGCGCCCAGCTCCTTCACGATCGCCTGGCCCTTGGCCACCACCCGCGACGGCAGGGCGGCATGGGCCGGGGTCGAGTTGATGTAGAACTTCGCCGGGTTGGCCGGGTCGACGCTGGCGAAGGCGACCGAGGCGATGCCCTTGCCGAGATAGAGCGCGGCCTGCGGCCCGACCTCGAACACGGTGCTGTCAGCGGTGACCCGGCCCGGCCCACCGACATTGATCAGGCCAAGCTCGCGCCGCTCCAGCAGCGTGGCGCTGCCGACCAGCCTGGCCAGATCCTCGCCGACCACCAGCGGCGCGTCGGTCGGCACTGCCCCCATCACCAGCATCCGGTCATAATGGGTGTAGGTGGCGCTCAGCATGCCCGGCGCCATCAGCTGCTCGATCAGGAAATGCCGGCGCAGATCCTCGCCGTCGAGCATCTCGGCCTGCTCGTAATGCACCGCCTGGCGGGTGGTCGGGGCGTCGCTCATGCTGTCCTCGTCTATCGGGTTCGCGTCTATCTGGTCCGGCCCGGGGCGGGCTCGTCGAACAATTCGGGGTGCTCGGCCTCGATCCGCGGCAGGGCGCGCAGGATCTCGGTCAGGTGATGGCGCATCGCCCGCTCCGCCGCGTCCGCGTCGCGGGCGTCGATCGCCGCCATGATCGCGCGGTGCTGGTCGACCAGCGGCAGCATCGCCTCGGCGCCCGGCAGCGTCAGGGTGCAGATCCGGTCCATATGCGCCTTGAGGTCCTCCACCGCCATCCAGGCCAGGCCGCAGCCGGCCCCCTCGGCGATGGCGATGTGGAACAGCTCGTCATAGCGCTGGAAATCGTTGTGGTTGCCGCGCGACGCGGCCTTGGCCTGGGCGTCCAGCAGGTCGTCGATGCGCTCGCGGCTCGACCGATCGAAGCCTTCGCAGGCGCGCCGCACCAGCGCCACCTCGACGGTCTCGCGGACGAAGCGCGCCTCCGCCATCCGCCGCACCGACAGCTTGACCACCACCGTGCCGCGCTGCGGCTGCACCTCGACCAGCCGGGTCTTCGCCAGCGCGATCAGCGCCTCGCGCACCGGCTGGCGCGACACGCCGTAGCGCTGCGCGATCTCCTGCTCAGACAGCCGGGCGCCGGGCGGCAGCTCCAGCGCCACGATGGCGCGACGCAGCTCGCGCTCCAGCCGATGCGCGGCGGATTCGAAGCTGTGGGCGGAGTCGATCTTCACGACTGATCCTGCATGTTGCCGCCTTGCATAACAGCCCATACTACCATACACAAGAATGCAGATAAGCCGACGGAGCCTGCCATGAGTTCGAGCCGCGACCTGGCCATCGCCTTCACCGAGGCGCGCCGCGCCGCCCGCGCCCTGCCGGACTATCCCGGCACGCTGCCGCCGGATCTCCCGACCGCCTATGCGGTGCAGGAGGAGGCGATCGGCCTGTGGACCGACGCGCTGGTCGGCTGGAAGGTGGCCGGCATCGCCGAGACCTGGCGGCCGCGCTACGGCGCGCCGCGCCTGGCCGGCCCGGTCTTCGCCCGCAACTTCCGCGACGCCCGCGAGCGCCGGGTGGAGACGCCGGTGATCCGCGGCGGCTTCGGCGCGGTGGAGGCCGAATTCGTGCTGCGGATCGGCCGCGACATCCCGGCCGAGGCGCGGCCGCGCACGATCGAGGAGATGCAGCCTTTCGTGGCCGCGGTCCATGCCGGGATGGAGATCGCCGGCAGCCCGCTGGCGACGCTGAACGACCTCGGCCCCGGCGCCGTGGCCAGCGATTTCGGCAACAATGCCGGCCTCGTGCTCGGACCCGAGATCGCGGCGTGGGACAGCCGGGTGCCGTCCGACTGGACCGTGCGGATGCGGGTCGACGGCGAGGTGGTCGGCGAGGGCAGTGCCGCCCGCGTCGCCGGCGGCGGGCCGATCGCCTCCCTCGCCTTCCTGGCCGAGCATCTCGGCCGCCGCGGCCGGGACCTGCCCGCCGGCAGTTGGGTGCTGACCGGCATGACCACCGGCGTGCATGTGGTGAAGCCGGGCGCCCGGGCCGAGGCCGAGTTCGACGGCGTCGGCACGGTCGACGTGATGGTCACCGCCGCCGCCGGCTAGGTCTCGCTGGCTTCCGGCGCCGTTTGGCGGGGCCGGTTCCGGGCGATGGCCACGCCGGCGTGCTTGGCCTTCTCCTCCGGCTCGACATGGATGCTGATGATCGTGTCGGCGCCGATGTCCTGCTTCAGCGTCGCCTCGATCCGGTCGCAGATGTCGTGCGCTTCGGAGACGCTCATCGTGCCAGGCACCACGAGGTGGAAGTCGATGAAGGTCAGCCGCCCGGCATGCCGGGTGCGCACGTCATGGGCCTCCAGCGCGCCGCCGCCGGTGCGGGCGATCGCCTCGCGGATGCGCGCCATGGTCTCCGGCGGCACCGCCTCGTCCATCAGGCCGCCGACCGAATCCCGGACCATGACGTAGCCCGACCACAGGATGTTCAGCGCCACGATCGCGGCGAGGATCGGATCGAGGATCTGCCAGCCGGTCACGGCCACCAGGCCGACGCCGACCAGCACCCCGCCCGAGGTATAGACGTCGGTCAGGACATGCCGGCCGTCGGCCACCAGCGCCGGGGCGCGCAGGCTCCGGCCCCAGCGCAGCAGGGTCCAGCCCCAGACGGCGTTGATGGCCGACGCCACCCCGTTGATCGCCAGGCCCAGCGCCGGCGCGTCGAGCGGCTGGGGGTCGAGCAGGCCGGCATAGGCCTCGCGCAGGATCGACAGCGCGGCCAGGACCACCAGCAGCCCCTCGAACACCGCCGAGAAGTACTCGGCCTTGGCATGGCCATAGGGGTGGTTGGCGTCCGCCGGCTGTGACGAGACCCGGAGCGCGATGAAGGCGGCGCCGGCCGCGACCACGTTGATGATGCTCTCGAGCGCGTCGGAGTACAGCGCGACCGAGCCGGTGACCCAATAGGCCAGGAATTTGAGCCCCAGCACCAGCGCCCCGACGAAGATGCTGGCCAGCGCGGCCTGGGAGGCGCGGTCCATCAGCGGCCACGCCCTGTTTCGAGACGTGAGCCGCGGAAAGGCACTGGCTTCATCTGGAACCCGGACATATCTCTCTAAGCCTCGGCTAAGAAGTGTGGCGCTATAGATTTAACTCATTGATATTAAACGGATTTCTACACTCGCACCAGAATCCTTATGCGCCACTGGCCCGACCTGAGGATTCCGGAGGAAAAGCCATCGGGACGCGACGACATTCCGGGCTGCGGGATGCATGATGGCCGCCAAGCGCCACAGGGCTCGTCGGTGATGGGAGGAGGATATGAGTTCGGCCGTTCTGCCGTCCGCTCTGTCGTCGAACGGATATGCGCTGGACTGCAGCCCGGCGCGGCTGGGCTGGCTGGCGCCGAGCGACCCGGCGGAGGATCTCGCCGCCCTGAGGTCGCGCTACGATGCCGAAGGCTATCTCTGGCTGCGGTCGCTGCTGCCGCGGGCGGCGGTGCTGGAGTTCCGCCGCCACGTCTTCGCGCAATTCGCCGAGTTCGGCCTGCTGGCCGAAGGCTCCGACCCCGTCGAGGGCAAGGCCGCCGACCGCCCGGCCGATGCCGCCTCGCGCGGCCGGCTGATGGAGCTGGTGCGCTCCTCGGCCTTCGAATCCTTCTGCCTGATGCCGGAGCTGTGGCGCTTCATTGACCGGCTGATCGGCGGCAACTCCACCCTGCACCGGCGCAAGATCCTGCGCTTCACCCGGCCCGGCGACCCGGCCGCGACCGGCGCGCATTACGACCTGATCTATCTGCGCGCCGGCACCGACCGGCTGGTCACCGCCTGGATCCCGATCGGCGACGTGCCGGTGCGGATGGGCGGGCTGCTGTATCTCGAAGGCTCGCACCGCCTCGGCCGCGAGATGGAGGCGGAGTTCGGCCGCAAGAACGCCGGGCTGTCGCCGGAGGAGCGGATCAGCGCCTACAACCGCAACATGACCGAGACCGGCTGGATCTCGAAGGACCTGCCGGCGATGGCGGAGCGCTTCGGCAGCCGCTGGCTGGCCGCCGACTACGCCGCCGGCGACGTCGTGCTGCACAGCCCCTACATGATCCACGCCGCGACCCGGAACGACGATCCGGACGGGATCATGCGCCTGTCGGCCGACATCCGCTTCCAGGACGTCCGCGACGAGGCCGACCCGCGTTGGGGCGGGCATTGGAGACTGGGCGACGGGCTGTAGGCTGACCATCCTCGTCATGGCGAGCGAAGCGTGGCCATCCAGTCCCGCAGCCACACGGATAGCACGGCGCTTAATGGCAAGCACGTCTGCACGCATCCGATCTATGATTCGATGCTTGCAAACACCTGGGCAAGAACTTAACATGCAAGCATATAGCTGGCGAAAGGATGCTTGCTTTGAGTGACGATGATATTCGTGGCCGTGCCGGCGGGAAAGCGCGTGCTGGTTCGTTGTCACCCGCGAAGCTGAGTGAAATCGCAAGAAAAGCAGCACGTGCCAGATGGGGTGCGAAGGCAACCCACAAAGGCAACTTCCAGAGAGATTTCGGAATCGATGTCGAGTGCTACGTCCTGGACGACGAGAACAGGACAGCTGTTATCAGCCAGCGCGGAATGGGGGAGGCGCTGGGTTTCCCGAAAGAGGGTAGTGGCAAGCAGTTTCTGAGGTCCGTGAAAGGAGCGAAAATTGCTCCGTACCTCGGTGACGAACTGGTTGAGAAATTAGATAATCCAATTGTTTTTCAAGGCGTTGGCACGGCGGCGAATACAACCGTCCACGGCTACGACGTAACGATGCTTATCGATGTATGCAAGGCAATCATTAAGGCCGAGGCCGACGGCAAACTCCTCAAAAGACAAGCGAACCTAGCCACTCAGGCCCATATTATCGTCGGCGCATCAGCGAAGGCAGGAATCAAGGGGCTGGTGTATGCCCTAGCAGGTTATAATCCAGCGGCTGAAGAGGTGATCGCCGCTTTTAAGCTTTATATTCAGGAAGAGGCGAGAAAGTACGAACCCGAATTCCCGAACGAACTTTATATGCAATGGTATCGTCTATACGGCACCCCTGTCCTCGAGAGAGGTAAGCCTTGGCATTTTAAATACCTCACCGTCCGGCACATCTATCACCCGCTAGCTAAAAGCAGCGGAAAAATCTATGAACTTCTAAAGGTGCTGAAAGCCAAGGATGGCGACCGGCAAAAAAAGCTATTCCAGTTTCTGAATGAAATCGGTGCGCGTGCTCTTCGTATGCATCTTGGTCGGGTCCTAGAAATGGCCGAGTCGTCGAGCGACCGATATGCCTACGAGAATAAGGTAGTCGAGCGATTCGGTGGTCAGCACGAACTGGATTTGGTTATTCCCGACACGCATACCACTTTGCCCCCGCCTGGCGGGCAAACCCGGCCCGACACTCCAGCAACATAGTATCGGCTCGCTTTCTCTCACCTTTGCATCTACGGCAGGGCCCTTGCCGTCATTCCGGCTCCGCGCCTTCCGGCTGCGTCAAGAGATGCGAGATCACAGCCATGCAGCCCTTCGTCTACATCATGGCGAACAAGCGCAACGGCACGCTGTATACCGGCGTGACATCCAATCTGCAGCGCCGCGTCTACGAGCATCGAGAAGGGCTCATCCCGGGCTTCACGTCCCGATACGGCTGCAAGCTCCTGGTGTGGTGCGAGCCACATACGTCGATGATCGACGCCATCGCCCGCGAGAAGCAGATCCAGGGCGGATCACGAAAGAAGAAGCTGGGTCTGATTGAGGCGATGAATCCGGACTGGCGGGACCTGTATCTCGATTTGATTTAGAGAACAGGCACATGCCTCCACACCGTCATGGCGAGCGAAGCGTGGCCATCCAGTCTCGCAGCCGGAGCGAGCCCCGCCAACCTGGATGGCCACGCCCCTTCGGGGCTCGCCATGACGAATGGGGAAATAGTGAAAGTCTCTCAATCGGTCTCCCCCTCACCCGCCGCCGCGATAGAGGATGCGGAACTGGCGGGGCGGCATGGCGAAGTGGCGGCTGAAGGCCTCGTAGAAGCGCGACACCGAGCCGAAGCCGGCCTCGAAGGCGACCGTGACGATGTCGGTGTCGGTCGACAGCAGCAGCGCCTGGGCGACATAGAGGCGCTGGCGGGTGAGATAGCCGCCGATGCTCAGGCCCAGCGCCTCGCGGAAGATCGCCATGGCGTAGTTCGGGTGCAGGCAGACCGAGGCCGCCACGTCGGACACCGAGATCGCCTCGCTGGCATGGGCGGCGATGAAGCCGGCCATGGCCCAGACCTTGGCGTGCCGTCCCTCGGAGGCGGCGGCGCCGTCGCCGGTGTCGCTCAGCACCTCCCAGCCGCACAGGTCGCTGCGCCGCAGCCGCTGCTCGATCTCCTGCCGCACCAGGGCGGTGACCAGGTCGTCGCCGTGGTTCAGCTCCGCATGCCAGTGCTCGAACTGGGCGGCGTCGAAGGGCAGCGGCGCCCGGTCGCCGATCATGCTGCCGCCCAGCACCGCGCTCTTCAGCCGCGGCCCCAGTGCGGCGCTGAGGAACATCTCGATCGGCAGGTACAGGCAGACGAAACTGGCCGGGCTGGAGGCCTCGATCGTCTGGTGCGGGATGGCGCCCCAGAAGAACACGAAGTCGCCGGCCCCGATGGTCACCCGCCTGCCGTTGAACAGATAGGTCGCGGCCCCCTCCAGCATCAGGTTCAGCTCGATCTGGCTGTGCTGGTGCGCCCGCCGCATCACCAGCACCTCGCGCCTGGTGTCGGCGCTGACGATCCGCTCGGACAGGCCCGGCAGTCTCGGTATGCGTGCAGTCGAGGCTCGGCTCATCGTCGACCTTAGGATCCCGGAAGAATTCGTCCCTGATCGGGACGACATGCGGAAACCATCGGATTCATACTCCAGGCGCAAGGCGACGATAAGCTCCGCGAAGACGGTCCTGCCTGTGGCAGGCTGGACCCGTCCGCCGGACCAGACACGATATGAGGGAGGACCCTATGAGCAGACTCGGCAGGATCGCCGGCATGATGTCCGGCCTGGCCGGCGCGGCCGTCTTAGCCCTGACGGCGCCGGCGATGGCGCAGTCGGACGTGAAGGGCGAGATCACGGTCTGGAGCTGGAACGTGGCGGCGACGGCCCTGAAGGCCGTGGTCCCCGACTTCAACAAGGCCTATCCGAACGTCAAGGTGACGGTCGAGGACCTGGGCAACCAGCCGGTCTACGACCGCGGCCTGGCCGGCTGCTCCGCCGGCGGCATCAACATGCCGGACGTCTATTCGGTCGAGAACCATGAATCCGAGGTGTTCTGGGCCCGCTTCCCGGACTGCTTCGCCGACCTGAAGTCGCTCGATGCGAAGGAGGCCGACCTCCTCGCCAAATTCCCGAAATTCAAGCTGGCGGAGCTGACCGTCGGCGACAAGATCTACGCCATGCCCTGGGATTCCGGGCCGGCCGTGGTGTTCTACCGCCGCGACATGTATGAGGCCGCCGGCGTCGACCCGGCCAAGATCGCGACCTGGGACGATTTCATCGCCGCCGGCAAGGCGGTGCAGGCCAAGGCCGGACCCGACGTCAAGTTCCTGTCGACCAACAGCGGTGCGACCAGCACGACCTGGTTCCGCATCCTGGCCAACCAGGCCGGCTGCGCCTTCTTCGACGACAGCGGCGAAAACATCACGGTCAACCAGCCCGGCTGCGTCCAGGCGCTGGAGACGGTGAAGAAGATCACCGATGCCGGCCTGTTCATGGAGGGCGACTGGGACGGCAGCCTGCAGGCGATCAAGGCCAACCGGCTGGCCAGCTCGGTCTACGGCGCCTGGTATGAGGGCTCGATCCGCGGCAACGCGCCGGAGCTGAGCGGCAAATGGGGCGTGTTCCAGCTGCCGGCCTTCGCCGCCGGCGGCAACCGCGCCGCCAATATCGGCGGCTCCTCACTCGCCATCCCGGCCTCCTCGAAGAACCCGCAGGCGGCGCTGGCCTTCATCAACTTCGCGAACGGCCGGCCGGACAGCCAGATCACCCAGCTCAAGGCCTCGGGCCTGGTGCCGACCCTGCCGGACGCGATCCAGGATCCCTATGTCCAGCAGCCGCTGCCCTATTGGGGCGGACAGAAGGTCTGGGAGGTGGTGCTGTCCACCCTGTCGCAGATCAAGCCGGCGCGCGGCACCCAGTACTTCGCCGAGGCCGACAACATCGCCGACGGCATCCTGCTGGCCTATCTGAAGGGCAACGGCAAATCGGCCAAGGAGACCCTGGACGAGGCGGCCGAGCAGATCTCTGCCGCCACCGGCCTGCCGGTCGCCGAGTGATGGGGGCCGAGTGACGGAGGCTGCATGATGGGAACCGCCACCCGAGCCGGCCTCCGGGCCCCACAGACTCGCGCGGCCCCGGCCGCCGCCCTGTCGGAAGCCGGCGGCGGGTGGCGGCGCCGGCGCCACGCGCTGGCACCGTACTGGTTCCTGCTGCCCTACCTCCTCGTCTTCGCCGTGTTCTGGTGCTGGCCGATCATCGATTCGGCGCTGCTGTCGCTGCAGAACACGCGGGTCAATCCCTGGGCCTGGAACATCGGCATCAACTGGCGGCGCCTGCTGGTCGACCGCGCCTTCCAGGAGGCGCTGAAGAACACGCTGATCATCCTGGTGATCCAGGTGCCGGTGATGCTGGTCCTGGCCACGCTGCTGGCCCTGGCCTTGAACTCGCCGCTGTTGAAGCTGCGGCCGATCTATCGCTTCGCCTTCTTCGCCCCGGTGGTGGTCAGCGACGTCGCCTATTCGGTGGTGTTCCGGCTGCTGTTCAACGGCCAGTTCGGCGCCGTCAACCACGGCCTCGCGGCGCTGGGCCTGGCCCCGATCGACTGGCTGCACGACCCGAACGCGGCGATGGCCACGATCATGGTGGCGGTGACCTGGCGGTGGACCGGTTACAACGCCATCATCCTCCTGGCCGGGCTGCAGTCGATCCCGCGCGACCTGTACGAGGCGGCGGCGATCGACGGCGCCTCGCCGGTCGACCGCTTCTTCCGCATCACCCTGCCGCTGTTGAAGCCGATCGTGGTGTTCTGCCTGGTGCTGTCGATCATCGGCACCATGCAGCTGTTCACCGAGCCCTGGCTGATCACCGAGCGCGGCGGGCCGGGCGGCGCCACCGAGACGCTCGGCACCTATCTCTACAAGCAGGGCTTCGTCAGCCTGAACTTCGGCTACGCCGCGGCGATCGCCTACACCATCGCGGCCATGGCGGCGGTGATGGCGGCGCTCAACCTCATGCTCACCCGCGGCCGGAAGGCCTGAGGAGGATGGCGATGCTCCGCACCATCGGATCGCGCCGGCGCTGGGGCACCTGGGCCCTGACCGGCGGCATGGCGCCCGTGGCGCTGCTGTGGCTGGCACCCTTGTACCTGATGGTGGTGTTCGCCACCCTGCCGGACTATGCCATCTTTTCGCCGGAGCTGCCGCTGACGCCGGGCGGCAACCTGCTGGAGAACTGGGCTTTCCTCGACGACACGGCCAGCTTCGGCCGGGCGATGCTGAACTCGATCGGCATCGCCACCGTCTCGGCGGTGCTGTCGCTGCTGCTGACCAGCATGGCCGGCTACGCCTTCGCCCGCTTCCAGTTCGTCGGCAAGCAGGCGACCTTCAGCCTGCTGGTGGCGACGCTGACCGTGCCCTATGCCGTGGTGATCATCCCGCAATACGTGCTGGTGGCCCGCGACCTGGGCCTGTCGAACACCTGGATCGCGGTGATCGTGCCGCCGCTGTTCAACTCGATCGGCGTGCTGTTCATGCGCCAGACCTTCCTGTCGCTGCCGCAGGAACTGCTGGACGCCGCCCGCATCGACGGTGCGCGCGAGGGCCGGATCTTCTTCTCCATCGCCCTGCCGCTGGTGCGGCCCAGCATGGCGGCGCTGGCGATCATCCTGTTCCTCGCCTCCTGGAACAACTACCTGTGGCCGCTGCTGGTCGCGACCCAGCCGGGCGCCCGCACCGCGCCGGTGGCGCTGGGCAGCCTGATCGGCCTCAACGTCGTGCCCTGGGGCGCCCTGATGGTCGGGGCCACGCTGCTGACCCTGCCCATGCTCGTCGTCTTCATCTTCCTGCAGCGCTACTTCGTCGCCGGCATCACCGCCGGCGCGGTGAAGTAGCGCCCCACCCTTCGCTCCTGACGAGGCTTCCGCATGCTCGGCGTCTGCTATTACCCGGAACACTGGCCCGAAGAGTGGTGGGAGGACGATGCCCGCCGGATGCGCGAGGTCGGCATCAGCTTCGTCCGCATCGCCGAATTCGCCTGGTCGCGGATCGAGCCGGAGCCGGGGCGCTTCGACTGGGGCTGGCTGGACCGCGCCATCGACACGCTGGGCGCGGCCGGGCTGAAGGTGGTGATGTGCACGCCGACGGCGACGCCGCCGAAATGGCTGGTCGACCGCCATCCGGACATCCTGCCGGTCGACGAGAACGGCCGCACCCGCGGCTTCGGCTCGCGCCGGCACACCAGCTTCTCCAGCCGCGTCTGGCTGAGGGAGAGCGCCCGCATCACCGAGGAAGTGGCGCGGCGCTACGGCGCCTACGACGCGGTCGCCGGCTGGCAGACCGACAACGAGTTCGGCTGCCACGACACCGTGCTGTCCTACGGTCCCGAGGACGTCGCCGCCTTCCGCACCTGGCTGCGCCACCGCTACCAGACGCCCGAGGCGCTGAACCAGGCCTGGGGCAACGTGTTCTGGTCGATGGAGGCCGGCGGCTTCGACGAGATCATCGCCCCGGTCGGCGCGGTGACCGAGACCAATCCGGCGGCGCGGCTGGACTATTGGCGCTTCGCCTCGGACCAGGTCGCGTCCTACAACCGGATGCAGGTCGAGATCATCCGCCGGCATTCGCCCGGCCGCTTCGTCACCCACAATTTCATGGGCTTCTTCCAGGAGTTCGACCACTGGCCGCTGGGCGAGGATCTCGACATCGCGTCCTGGGACAGCTACCCGCTGGGCACGTTGGAGAAGATCGCCTGCGACGATGACGAGCGGGCGCGCTGGGCCCGCACCTCGCATCCCGACCTGGCGCCGTTCAACCACGACCTGTACCGCGCCGTCGGCCGCGGCCGCTGGTGGGTGATGGAGCAGCAGCCCGGGCCGGTGAACTGGGCCGCCTGGAACCCGGTGCCGAAGCCCGGCATGGTCCGGCTGTGGAGCTGGGAGGCGCTGGCCCACGGCGCCGAAGTGGTCAGCTATTTCCGCTGGCGGCAATGCCCCTTCGCGCAAGAGCAGATGCATGCCGGGCTGAACCGGCCGGACCGCAAGCTCTCGCCGGGCGGCCAGGAGGCGACGCAGGTGGGCCAGGAGCTGGCGCGGCTCGGCGCCCTGCCCGCCTCCGGCCAGGCCCCGGTGGCGCTGGTGTTCGACTACGAGACCTCCTGGATCACCCGGATCCAGCCGCAGGGCCGCGACTTCCGCTACACCGACCTGGCGTTCCGCTGGTACGAGGCGATCCGCCGCCTCGGCCTGGATGTCGACATGGTTCGCCCCGGCGCGTCCCTGGCTGGCTACAAGGCGGTGGTGGTGCCGTCGCTGGCGCAGGTATCGGAGGCGGCGCGGCAGGCCTTCGCCGCCACCGATGCGGTCATCCTGTTCGGGCCGCGCACCGGCTCGAAGACCCGCGACTTCGCCATCCCGGACGGGCTGCCGCCGGGGCTGCTGCAGGAGCTGCTGCCGCTGAAGGTCACCCAGGTCGCCTCGCTGCGCCCGAACCTGGTCGAGCCGGTCGAGGGGGCCGGACTGAAGGGATCCATCCGCCGTTGGCGCGAATGGCTGGAGACCGACCTGCCGGTGCAGGCCAGCTTCGCCGACGGCGCCCCTGCCCTGGTCGGCGACGGCAGGCGCTCCTACCTGGCCGGCTGGCCGGACCCCGCGCTGCTGCGCGGCGTCATCGCCGATCTGCTGGGCCGCGCCGGGCTGGATCTCGTCGAGCTGCCGGAGGCGGTGCGGCTGCGCCGCCGCGGCGACCTGACCTTCGCCTTCAACTACGGCGAGATCGACTGGGCGGCGCCGGTGAAGGATGCCGGCCGCTACCTGCTGGGCGGGCCGGCGGTGCCGCCGCAGGGCGTGGCCTGCTGGCGGACGGAATAAGGGAAGCGAGAGATGATCTACGGCACGATCCCCGGCGTCGCCAAGCCCGTCGCCCGCATGGTGATGGGCGTCGACAACCAGGACGACCTGGCCCAGGCGGCGCCGCTGTTCGACGACTATATCGAGCGCGGCGGCAACTGCTTCGACACCGCCCGGATCTACATGCGCGGCGGCTGCGAGGCGCTGTTCGGCGAGTACTTGGCGAAAACCGGTGTCCGCGACAACATCGTCCTGATCGGCAAGGGCGCGCACACGCCGAACTGCACGCCGGAGGCGGCGCAAAGCCAGCTGGAGCAGAGCCTGGAGGCGCTGCGCACCGATCGCGTCGACATCTACTTCCTGCACCGCGACAACGCGCAAGTGCCGGTCGGCGAGTTCGTCGACGTGCTGGACGCGCTGCACCGGAAGGGCCGGATCGGCGTGTTCGGCGGCTCGAACTGGAGCCTGGAGCGGTTCCGGGCGGCCAATGACTACGCCAGGCGCAACGGCAAGACCGGCTTCACGGTGCTGAGCAACAACCTGGCCCTGGCCCGCATGGTCGAGCCGGTCTGGGCCGGCTGCGTCTCGGCCCGCGACCCGGAGTGGCTGCGCCATCTGGAGGAGAGCGGCACGGCGCTGTTCGCCTGGTCCTCGACCGCCCGCGGCTTCTTCACCGAACGCGGCGACCCGTCCCGGGCGGCGGAGGAATCGGAGATCGCCCACAGCTGGCACGCCGAGGACAATTTCGAGCGTCGCCGCCGCGCCATCGCTTTGGCCGAGGCCAAGGGCACAAGCCCGGTGCAGATCGCCATGGCCTGGGTGCTGTCGCAGCCCTTCGCCACCTTCGCCCTGTCCGGCCCGCGCACGCTGGACGAGAGCCGCCGCAACATCGAGGGCCTGTCGGTCACCCTGACCGACTCCGAGCGCGACTGGCTGGACCTGAAGCGGGACCAGCCGTAGGGCGCAAACCAGACCGCACCGCCCTTTTTCGATCCTCCCCCTCCCCTTGCGGGCTACGACATTCACACATCGCCTCTTTTGAGTCCCCCCCTCCCCTCGCGGGAGGGGGGTAGGGGGAGGGGGTTTTCTCGGCTCAAGCCGGCCCA
>NZ_JASATH010000142.1:0-21830 GCF_038440215.1 Inquilinus sp. OTU3971
AAGGAGGCGTCCCGCATCTCGCCATCATCGTCTCACCGGTGTTGCAGCGTCGGATTGCCGGACATCGGAGCGGTGTCTATCGGCTTTGAAAGGCAAGAACGCGACTAAATCCAATACTGCTCTTTATTTTCGATGAGGAATTTCACCATGGCACTCAAGCTCGGCAAGAACGATGTCTATCGCAGCGAAATCCAGGCTGCGGAGAAGGCCACCGGCATCGACGGCTCGGCGATCGCGGCGCTGATCGACGCCGAAGCCGCCAAGATCGGTTCGGGATCCAACAGGGGCCAATGGGACGAGGACTCCTACAACAAGGACTCCAAGGCCGGCGGCATGACCCAGTTCCTGGAATCCACCTGGGAAGGCCACGCCAAGAACCCTGCCCACCTGCTCAACACGCGCGGCAAGGCGGCCGGCTTGATCACCGCAGCCAACAAGGTCACCGCCGGCAAGATGGCCGATTTCCTGAAGCTGCGCTTCGATCCGTTGCTGTCGATCGTCTCGGCGGCCGAATACGGCGTCGACAATCTCAAGGCGCTGGACAAGGCCGGCGTCCTGCCGGCGAAGCTGACGGACGATCAGCGGGCCCGGTACATGTATCTCGCCCACCACGAGGGGGCGGCCGGTGCGATCGGGTTCCTGAACGGCACGAAGACCTACACCCGCGCCAAACTGGTCGGCCAGGTCGGCGCCGCCGCAGACACGTACATCACGAAGGCCGGCGGCAAGACATCGGCCGCCTACCGCCTCTGGCTGAACGAGTACATGGACAAGAAGATCGTCCCCTCGAACTTCCGCAGCTAGGCCGCGCCCGCGCTCGCCGGCTGGAGGTAGGTTTATTGATATTTGAGGTATGCCATGAATCGGTGCATTCCCCTGAAAGCAAGAGAGTATAAATTATTGCTCAAACCCGATTGCTTCGCCGGCGAGATGTCGCTGGAGAAGGCCAATCAGTTTTGGAATGTCCAGATCGAGTCGATCGTCCGAGGCCACCTCGACAAGAAGGACGACAAGAAATCGCGGCACGGAAGGGGTTTCGATCCGGCAGTGCGCCGGACGATCAAGTTCCGGGATACCGGCGATCATCTGCTGAACGATGCAGACTATATCCTCCGGGAGCGGACCGACATCGATGCGGACGGCAACGATGCATCGAAACCGGAGCTGACCCTGAAGCTGCGAACGACCGATCTCTTCGTTGCCGC
This sequence comes from Inquilinus sp. OTU3971, assembly GCF_038440215.1. NCBI lineage: Bacteria > Pseudomonadati > Pseudomonadota > Alphaproteobacteria > Rhodospirillales > Rhodospirillaceae > Inquilinus > Inquilinus sp. OTU3971. Next base: position 1,206 of record NZ_JASATH010000142.1, read on the forward strand.
GGACACGCCGCTTCCGGGAACGCAGAAGGGCGCCGACACGGAGTTCGAAGAGGATATCGCCCCCCTCCAGGTCTCGGTGGCGCGGCCCGGCAGCCGCTGCGTCTCGGTCGCCGAGCCCCGCTCCATCCGCAGCCGGTTCTCCGTCTCGACCACGCAGTCGGTGCCGGACGGCCTGGCCATCGATCGCCTGGGCGATGTGCTGGAGCTCTATCCGACGCTGTTGAACAATCTGATGCCGACCACCATCGACGAGATCCGGTCGGACGCGGCGCTGCGTTCGGGGCCGACCATCAGCGAGCTGGTGTTCAAGGATGCGGAAGTCGATCTCGGCGAAGTCGACGCCAGATTTGCCCTGACCCTCTGGTACTTCGATGCGGAAACCGCCGCGCCCCGGGTGGCCGAAATCTCGTTCAAGTGCAAGGTGAAGGACGGATACCTGCCGCGCGGTGCGGCGGCACGGGCGCTGAAGCTGTTTATCGGGATGCAGGATGATCTCGGCGACTGGGTGAATTTCGAGGAGCAGAGCAAGACCGCTCTCGCCCTGCCGCAGCGGGGCTGATCCACCGGCATCGGCCCAAGGCCGGGCGCGATGGACATCCCCGCGCCGCGGCCCCATCTCATCCCGGCCGAAACCGCTCGGGACCCACCTTGGACCACGCCGCCGAACTGGACCGCCTGGACCGCCTCGCCACGCTCCTGGATTCGCGCTGGCGCCTGCCGCTCTTGGGCTGGCGCTTCGGGCTCGATGCCGTGATCGGGCTGGTGCCGGGGCTGGGCGACGCCGCCGGCGGGCTGCTCTCCGCCTGGCTGATTCTGCAGGCCCGGCGCCTCGGCGCGCCGAACCGGGTGCTGGTGCTGATGGCCGGCAACGTCGTGCTCGACGTCGCCCTCGGCACCGTGCCGGTGTTGGGCGACATCCTGGACATCGGGCTGAAGGCCAACCGCCGCAACGCCCGGCTGCTGCGGCGGCACTTCGAACGCCACGCCGCCGGGGCGTGACGCCTCAGACGCCGGCGTCCGGATCTTCCGCCGACGGATCGGCACCCGGCGACGAAGACACGAACCGCCCGCCACAACAGGGGAAGATGAACCCGAGCGGCTCCGCCGGTGCCGCCGCCGGCCGGGTGACCCAGCTGCATTCAGACACCAGGTCGGTGGCCTGGGGACCCGCTGTCCGGCCGCTGCCCGCCGCGCGTCCGGTGCGGTCCGGCATGGGTAGGGGAATCTGCTGTGCCATCGCGTCGCCCTTCTGTCGAATGGGCGTTCAACCTAGCATCGCGCACAACGTATCGCAAACCGCCCGGACGGTTTTTTTGTTTCCCAAGGTTGCGCGCCTGTCGGCGGCGGCGGCGTGCCTCGGCACTCCGCTGCCGACGCTGAGCCGCCGCATCCGCGAGCTGGAACGGCAGCTCAAGGTGCAGTTGCTGGAACGCTCGACCCGCGGCACCCGGCTGACCGATGCCGGGGCGCGGCGGGCAGGTGGTGGTGCCCCGGGCGGTGCTGACCGCCAACGACTACCATTTGCTGTTCAGCCGGGCGCTCGACGGCGACGTGGTGACAGAGCTGCCGCCCTTCCTGGCGGCCGGACCGATCCGCGACGGGCGACTGGTGCAGCTGCTGCCGCGGCACGAGCTGCCGGAATGGCCGCTGCACCTGGTCTATCCACCGCACCGCCACCCGTCGACGATCGTCCGGGCCTATCTGGACTTCTGCCAGGGCTGGCTGCCGAACATCGCCCGCGCCTGCGAGATCGATGCCGCCGCCTGACCGGCTTGCCGTGCGACCGATCGGGACCAATAGTCCAGTCATATCGGTCTGGAGTGCGATATGGCGGAGTGGCAGGTCCAGGAGGCGAAGGCGCGCTTCAGCGAATTGGTCGAAAGGGCGCGGACGGAGGGGCCGCAGACCATTACACGCCACGGCCGTAAGCGCGCGGTGCTGTTGTCGATCGAGGATTACCGCGCCCTGCTCTCCCGGCAGGCAGATGTACGGGTTCTTCTGCTCGGCGGCCCGAAGGTGGGCGACTTCGGCATCCAGCGCGGCAGCGACACCGGGCGCAAGATCGTCTTGTGACCGGTGGGGCGGTGCCCGGCCTCGGATCTTACGACATTCACACATCATCTCTTTTGAGTCCCCCCTCCCCTTGCGGGAGGGGGGAGGGGGGTAGGGGGAGGGGGTTTTCGAAGCCCAGGACCGGCCCGGACCGTCAGAAGCCGCGCGGACGGCGAGTTCCGGGCCCCTACCCATTCGCGCGCGGACGCGCGCAGACCCCTCCCCTGACCCCCTCCCGCAAGGGGAGGGGGGACTAGAAAAAGCTCACTTCAACGATGTGTGAATCCGGCAGGCCCTGGAATTGAGAGACGGTCAGGGAATGAGCCAGCTCGCCTTGAGCGTTCCGCCGGTCCAGTCGAACAGGGCGCGGCGGTCGGCGCCGGGGTCCAGGCGGACCCAGTCGATGCGGTCGACCGCCAGCACGATCACGGCGAAATTCTCGCGGCCTGCCTCGGACCCGTCGGTCGCGGGCGACGGCAAAGCCGGGTCGGCGATCGGGGTGCCGGGCGGGCCGGGCATGCGGTAGGCGGCACGGATCGGCCCCGGCGTCGCCGCCCAGGCGGCGTCGAGCGCGGCCCCGGGCGGCAGCAGCTGAGCCCGGCCCTCGACCCGGATCTGCACCTCGTCCGCCGCCTCGTACAGCAGCAGCGCCACGGCGGAATCGGCCTGGATCTCCGCCACCTTCACCGAGCGTCGGTCGGTGTGGATCTCGAGCCGCCGGGCCGCGGGGTCGACCGAGCGCAACACCACCGTGCGCAGCGCCGGCCCGCCCCGGGCGTTCAGGGTGGCGAGCGCGACCCGGCCGGTGGTGCGGCGGCGTTCGCCGGCGGCGCGGCGGCGTTCGCCGGCGGCGCGGCCGAGCCGGGCCCAGGCATCGGCCAGCACCGCGGCCAGGTCGCCGCCCGCGTCCATCAGCAGGGGGCCATCAGCGGTAGGTTACCGCGAGGTCGCCGACGCCAGCGACATGGCCCTCCAGCCGGTCGCCCGGCTTGACCGGGCCGACGCCGTCCGGCGTGCCGGTCATGATCAGGTCGCCGGGGCGCAGCGCCACCAGCCGGGAGAGATGGGCGATGATCTCCGGCACCGGCCAGATCTGGTCGGCCAGGTCGCCGGACTGGCGGGTCTCGCCGTTGATCTTCAGCCAGATCGCGCCTGCGGATGGGTGACCGATCTCGGCCGCCGGGCGCAGGGCCGACAGCGGCGCCGACTGGTCGAAGGACTTGGCCATGGTCCAGGGCCGGGCCAGCTTCTTGGCCTCGGCCTGGATGTCGCGGCGGGTCATGTCGAGCCCGACGCCATAGCCCCAGACATGGCCGAGCGCGCGCTCCGCCGCGATGTCGGTGCCGCCGGCGCCGATCGCCACCACCAGCTCGATCTCGTGATGCAGGTCCCTGGTCGCCGCCGGATAGGCGATGGTGCTGCCGGTCGGCACCACCGCATCGGCCCATTTGGCGAAGAAGAACGGCGGCTCCCGGTCCGGATCATGGCCCATCTCGCGGGCATGGGCGGCGTAGTTGCGGCCGACGCAGAAGATGCGGCCGACGGGAAAGGTGGCGTCGCTGCCCAGCACCGGGACAAGGGTCTGCGGCGGCGGCGTGATCACGGTCGACATCGGGAAGTCCTTCAGGGAGCGATGGTCCGCGGGCGAAGCTGCGCGGCGCCGCCCGGCCTGTCAAACCCGGAATCGATGCCCAACGCCAGCCGCCGCTAGGATGCGCGGCAGGATCCGATGCATCCTGCCGTCGGACCGAAGGATCGAGGACCGGATGACGACCATCGCCGCAATTGCCGCGCAGGCGGGGCAGCTGCTGACCGAACGGCGGCAGACCATCGCCGTCGCCGAATCCTCCTCCGGCGGGCTGGTGTCGGCCGCGCTGCTGGCCGTGCCGGGGGCCAGCGCCTATTTCCAGGGCGGGGCCGTGGTCTACACCGCGGCGGCCCGGCGGGCGCTGCTGGCGATCGGCGAGGCCGAGATGGTCGGCCTGCGCCCGTCGACCGAGCCCTATGCGGCGATGCTGGCGCGGACGGTGCGCGACCGCTTCCAGGCGGATTGGGGCGTCGCCGAGACCGGCGCGGCCGGCCCCACCGGCAACCGCTACGGCGACCCGGCCGGGCACAGCTGCATCGCCCTCTGCGGCCCGCGGATTCTGGCGGCGACCGTGGCGACCGGCAACGCCGACCGCGCCGCGAACATGGACGCCTTCGCCCTGGCCCTGCTGCGGCTGCTGCTGGACGGGCTGGACCAGGATGGCCGGCCGTGACCTCGATCCTCGCCTTCATCCTGGCCGCCTTCGCCGAGATCGCCGGCTGCTTCGCCTTCTGGGCCTGGCTGCGGCTGGACCGCAGCCCCTGGTGGGCGCTGCCGGGCACCGCCAGCCTGATCCTGTTCGCGCTGCTGCTGACCCGGATCGATGCCGATTTCGCCGGCCGGGCCTATGCCGCCTATGGCGGGATCTACATCGCCGCATCGCTCTCCTGGCTGTGGGCGGTGGAGGGCAGCCGGCCGGACCGCTTCGACCTGGCCGGCGCCGTGCTGTGCCTGGCCGGGGCCGGGGTGATCCTGTTCGGACGGCGCCTCGCCGCCTGAGAGGTTCGCCCCGCTTCCGCCATGATGGCGCCGGCATCCTGCGTCGGTATGATGCGGACCCGGGGGGTTCATGCCGTCGCTCTATGACATCAAGCCGAGATTCCAGGGCCTGCTGCGCCCGACCGCCGCGCGGCTGGCCGAGAAGGGCGTCAGCGCCAACGCCGTGACCCTGGCCGCCGCGGGGCTGTCGGTGCTGCTGGGACTCATCGTCGCCGCCACGGGCTGGCCCTGGCTGCTGCTGCTGTATCCGCCCTTCCTGCTGCTGCGCATGGCGCTGAACGCGATCGACGGCATGCTGGCGCGGGAGTTCTTCCGGCCGACGCCGCTGGGCGCCCTGCTGAACGAGGTCGGCGACATGGTGTCGGACGCGGCGCTATACCTGCCGCTGGCGCTGCTGCTGCCGGCGCCGTCCTGGCTGGTGGTGCTGATCGTGCTGCTGGCGGTGATCGGCGAGGCGGCCGGCATTGCCGCGCGCACCATCGGTGCCAGCCGGCGCTATGACGGGCCGTTCGGCAAATCCGACCGGGCGCTGGCCTTCTCGGTCCTGGCCGTCGCCGCCTTCTTCCAGATCCTGGCCCCGGCGCTGTGGATGCCGTTGGTGCTGGGGGCGCTTCTGCTGCTGGCCCTCCTCACCATCCTCAACCGCGTCCGTGCGGCCCTGGCGGAGATCGGGGCATGATCGCCGGGCTCAATGTCGACCCGACCGTCGCCTGGACGCTAGGCGCCTTGATCGTCGTGCTGGTGGTGGCCGAGGCTGCCGTGCTGTTCCTGCGCCGCAGCAAGCCGGAGAAGGACTGGACCGAGCTCAGACTGCGCCTCCATTCCTGGTGGGTGATCGTGATCGCCGGCGGCATCGCCCTGGTGCTGAACCCGATCGCCGTCCTGGTGGTGCTGGCGGTGGTCAGCTACCTGGCGCTGAAGGAGTACCTGTCGGTGGTGCCGACCCGCCGGGCCGACCGGGCGGTGCTGCTGATCGCCTACCTGGCCATCCCGACGCAATGGTGGTGGATCGCGCAGGAGCAGTACGGCTTCTTCATCATCTGGGTGCCGGTCTACCTGTTCATGGTGGTGCCGGCGATGATGGTGCTGCGCGGCGAGGTCACCGGCTTCCTGCGGGCGCTGGGCACCTTGCATTGGGGCCTGATGCTGTGCGTCTTCGCCATCGGCCATGTCGCCTATCTGTTCGTGCTGCCGGAGGCGGGCGAGACCGGGCCGGGCGGCGCCGGCCTGCTGCTGCTGCTGCTGATCCTGACCCAGGGCAACGACGTGGCGCAGTATGTCTGGGGCCGGATCTTCGGCCGGCACAAGATCGCGCCCTCGGTCAGCCCGAACAAGACGGTGGAGGGCTTCGTCGGCGGCCTGGTCACCACTACGGTGGTCGCCGGGCTGATCGGGCCGCTGTTGGCGCCGCTGTCGCTGCCCATGGCGCTGGCGGCCGGGGCGCTGATGGCGGTCAGCGGCTTCTTCGGCGACCTCACCGTCTCCGCCGTCAAGCGCGACATCGGCATCAAGGACACCGGCACGCTGATCCCCGGCCATGGCGGCGTGCTGGACCGGATCGACAGCCTGATCTTCGCCGCGCCGCTGTTCTTCCATTTCACGCGCTACTTCTACTACTGACATGTGGCGGCTGCTGTTCCACTGGCTGGTGACCAAGCCCGTGATGCTGCTGTTCGTCGGGCTGCATGTCCGCAACCCGGAGCGGCTGCCGATGGCGGGGCCGGCGATCATCGTCGCCAACCACAACAGCCATGCCGACACGGTGGCCCTGACCTCGCTGTTCCCGAGCCGGATCCTGCACAAGGTGCGGCCGGTGGCGGCGGCCGACTATTTCCTGCGCGGCAGGGCGATGGCCTGGTTCTCGCTGAACTGCATGGGCATCCTGCCCTTCGACCGGCATGCGCGGGAGCGCGGCGAGGACCCGCTGGTGGGCTGCGTCGAGGCGCTGGACCAGGGCTGCATCCTGATCCTGTTCCCCGAGGGGTCGCGCGGCGAGCCGGAGCGGCTGCAGCACTTCAAGAAGGGCATCTGCCACTTGGCCCGGCGACGGCCGGACGTGCCGATCGTGCCGGTCTACCTGCACGGGCTGGGCAAGGTGCTGCCGCGCGGCGCCTTCCTGCCGGTGCCGTTCTTCTGCGACGCCTTCGTCGGCCCGCCCCTGGCGGACCGGCCGGAGGACACGGATGCCTTCGTCGAAACCCTCGAGGCATCGATGGCGAAACTCGTGGAGGGCACGAGGTTCCCCGAATGGGACTGACGTGGCTCGCCTTCCTGTGGGGCGTCGCGGAGGCCTGCCTGTTCTTCGTGGTGCCGGATGTGCCGGTGTCGCTGATCGCGCTGGCGCGGGGCTGGCGAGCCGGGCTGCGCGCCGCGATCGCCGCCGCGGCCGGGGCGGTGGTCGGCGGCACCGCGCTGGCGGTCTTCGCCAGCCACGCGCCGGATACGGCGCTGGCGGTGGTCGACGCCGTGCCGGCGATCTCGCCCGCCATGATCGCCCGGCTGCAAGGGATGATGGCCGGCACCGACTCCGCCGCCGGCCTGGCTGGGGTGCTGATCCTGGCCAGCCTGAGCGGCATCCCCTACAAGATCGCCGCCGCCAGCGCGCCGGGGCTGGGCGTCCCGGTCTGGGAGCTGGCGCTGCTGACGCCGCTGGTGCGGCTGCCGCGCTTCGTCGCACTCGCTACGGCCGGGGCGGTCCTGCATCGGCTGACACCCGCCTTGCCCGGCTGGTTGCGGCCGGTCCGGGTGCGGCTGTTGCTCGCGGCGCTGGGCTGGTCTGCGTTCTATGGGGCCTATTGGTCCAAGGTCGGGGGCTGACGCCTGGCCCTTGCCGCCCTATTTGCAGGACAACACATCTGACATAATGGAGACGGCGGCCCCGGGTTTGGCTCAGCCGGCCCGCCTGGAGAAAGTGATGGACCTGTCGCGCACCGAAGGCCGCGCGAAGAGCGCCGCCGTTTCGAAGACCCCGTCAGACCTGCAATCGCTGCTGACGGTCGGCGGCATCTCCCTGGCCGGACTGGGCGCCAGCCTGTTGGCCCTGTTCGGCCCCACGGGCAGCGACCTGTCGGTCGCCCTGACCATCGTCTCCGTGGTCGGCGGCCTGGCCGTGGTCGGCGCCGGCTTCGCCATCGCATCTTTCGCGGCGAAGCGCTGAGCCGGCTCAGCCCGCGCGGCGCGCCGGGGCGTCCGGCAGAATCCCGCGCTGGAACATGACGCCGAGGCGCAGGCTCTCGGCGATCTTCTCCGCCCGGTCGATGAAACGCGCCGCCGCCCGGGGCGGGCAGACCTCGCGCGCGGTGGCGCGGAACAGCTCCAGCCAATGGGCGAAATGCTCCGGCCGCAGCGCCGAAACCCCGGCATGGGCCTGCATCGGCCGGCCCTGGTAGCGGGCGCTGCGCAGCATCACCGACGACCAGAAGTCGCACATCCTGGCGAGGTGCGGGGCCCAATCGGCGCCGATCACCCCGGCGAAGATCGGCCCCAGCACGGTGTCGCCGCGCACGCGGCCGTAGAAGGCGTGGACCAGGGTCCTGATCATCGCCTCGTCGATCGGCTCGATGGGATCGGCATCCGTCATATCCATGCGGATATATGGCCAGATCCGGTGCACCTCGCGCCAGGGCCGATCGCCGCAGGGCTGGGTTCAAGCGGGCGCAAGGCGCTCGGCGAGCGGAGCGGTTGGGGTCGACCCTCAGCAGCGCCCCCGCTCGCTGTCGAGATGGGCCATCTGGACAGCCGCGTAGCGGTCGCCGGCGGCGGCACCCTTGGGCACGGCCTGCTCGATCCGGGCCAGGTCGTCCGGGGCCAGCGCGACGTCGAGTGCGCCCAGCGCCTCGGCCAGCTGGTCGCGGCGGCGGGAGCCGACCAGCGGCACGATGTCCCGGCCCTGCGCCGCAACCCAGGCGATGGCGATCTGGGCCACTGTGACGCCCTTGGCCGCGGCCACCGCCCGCAGCGCCTCGACCAGCGCCAGATTCCGGTCGACATTGCTGTCCTGGAAGCGCGGGCTGTGGCTGCGGAAATCCCCCGCCCCGGCATTGCCCTTCTGCCAATGGCCGCTGATCAGGCCGCGCGACAGCACGCCATAGGCGGTGATGCCGATGCCGAGCTCGCGGCAGGTGGCCAGGATGCCGTCCTCGATGCCGCGCGAGACCAGCGAATACTCGATCTGCAGATCGACGATCGGATGCACCGCGGCGGCGCGGCGGATCGTCTCCGACCCCACCTCGGACAGGCCGATATGGCGGACATATCCGGCCTGCACCATCTCGGCGATGGCACCGACCGTGTCCTCGATCGGCACGGCCGGGTCCAGGCGGGCCGGGCGGTAGATGTCGACATGGTCGACCCCGAGCCGCCGCAGCGAATAGGCCAGGAAGTTCTTCATCGCCGCCGGCCGGGTGTCGATGCCGGTCCAGCCGCCGGCCGGGTCGCGTAGGCCGCCGAACTTGACGCTGAGGATCGCGGCGTCGCGCTTCGCGCCGGTCCGCAGCGCCTCGCCGATCAGCATCTCGTTATGGCCCGAGCCGTAGAAATCGCCGGTGTCGATCAGGGTGATGCCGGCGTCGAGCGCGGCGTGCAGGGTGGCGATGCTCTCGGCCCGGTCGGACGGGCCGTACATGCCGGACATGCCCATGGCGCCGAGGCCGAGGGCGGAGACGCGCGGGCCGGTGGCGCCGAGCTGGTGGTACTGCATGACGGGCTCCGATGCGCGAGGGGTTTCGATAACCCGCAATATGGCGAGGTCGGTTTCGTGCGATAATCCGGGCAATAGCGAACAAGCCGTGCGGAAAACCGAACGATGAGCAGCCCCGACCTGTCCGACCTCGACGCCTTCGTCGCCGTGGCCCGGGCCCGCAGCTTCCGCGGCGCCGCGACCTTACGCGGCGTCTCCGCCTCCTCGCTCAGCGACGCGCTGCGGCGGCTGGAGGCGCGGCTGGGCGTGCGCCTGCTGAACCGCACCACCCGCAGCGTCACCCCGACCGAGGCCGGCGAGCGGCTGCTGGAGCGGCTGGGCCCGGCGCTGGGCGAGATCGCCGGCGCGCTCGACGCCGTCAACAGCGTTCGCGACAGCCCGACCGGCACGCTGCGGCTGAACGTGCCGACGATCGTCGGCCGCCACATCCTGCCGCCGATCGCAGCCCGGTTCCTTGTGGCGCATCCCGGCATCCGGCTGGAGGTGACGGCGGAAGACAGCTTCGTCGACGTGCTGGCCGAGGGCTTCGACGCCGGCATCCGCTATGAGGAGCGGGTCGAGCGCGACATGATCGCGGTGCCGGTCGGCCCGCGGGTGCAGCGCTTCGTCGTCGCCGCCGCGCCGTCCTATCTCGCGGCGCGCGGCCGGCCGCTTCATCCGAAGGATCTGCTGGACCACTCCTGCATCCGCCACCGCTTCGCCAGCGGCCGGCTGGCCGGCCTGGAGTTCGAGCGCGACGGCCAGATCATCCGGATCAGCCCTGACGGCCCGCTGATCGCCAACGCGCTCGAGATGGAGGTGGCGGCCGCGGTCGCCGGGCTGGGGGTGATCAGCTCGTTCGAGGAGGTGCTGCGACCGCATCTCGACAGCGGCGCGCTGGTGCCGGTGATGGAGGAATGGTGGCAGAGCTTCTCCGGCCCCTTCCTCTACTATCAGAGCCGGACTCACATGCCGGCGCCGCTCAGGGCGTTCGTGGATTTCATCAAGGCGGATCGAGGCTGAGGGAGTCAGGCCAGCGTCCGGCGGATCTCGGCATGCGCCGCAGGGTAGCCCGGCGACAGCACGGCGAGCCGGCCGGAGACCAGCGCGTGCATTCGCGGCAGGGCGTGGAACGGCACGCCGGGCGCCAGATGGTGCTCGGTGTGGTAGCTGGCGTTCCAGAACAGCAGACGCAGCACCAGCCCGGCCAGGGTGGTGCGGGTGTTGGCCCAGCGGTCGTTGCTGCGGACGCAGCCGGAATGCTCGGCCAGCAGCACCCAGCGCAGCAGCGGCTGGGCCAGCACCACCGGCCCGATCCAGAGCAGCAGGGCGAGGGTGCTGCCGGTGGCGAGGCTGGCGGCGAGGATAGCCGCATAGAGCAGCAGGTAGAGCCGTGCCTCGGCCGTCACCCGGGGCCGGTCGGCGGCCGGGATCCAGGGCGAGCGATCGTGGCCCGCCGCAGTGCGCACCATCCCGAGGATCTGGCCGCCCCAATACGGCAGCCCGGTCAGGATCAGCCAGTAGCGGCCGCGGGTCAGCGGCTTCGCACCGATCAGCTCCGGGTCGCGCCCGGGGTCCTGGGTGTGGCGGTGATGCGCCAAGTGGAACAGGCGGAAACCCTCCGGCGGCAGCACCAGGACGAAGCCGGCGACCCAGCCGACCAGCCGGTTCAGCCACAGCGAGCGGAACGGCGTGCGGTGGGTGGTCTCGTGCAGCGGGGCGAACAGGGAGATCTCGGCGGCGCCGAGCAGCGCCATGGCCGGCCAGACCCAGAGGGTGCCCCGCGCCGCCAGCACCAGGGCGATGCCGAGCGCGATCAGCCCGAGATGCCGGGCCAGCGCCCGCAACCCTTCCGTGTCGGATCGCCGGGACAGCTCTTTCAGCGCCGCCGGCGGCAGCATTCTGGTCTCCACCATGCCCTATCCTCGCGCCGGGCGGCGGCCGGGATCAAGGGCAGTGTCCGGTTGCGGCAGAAGGTGTCGGCTGACGGGCTGAGCTTTGGTCAGGTCACTCCTGAACCCGTCTTCCGAACGCCGGATGCCGGAAGCAGCCCACCATGTGGTCGTTGACCAGCCCGGCCGACTGCATCAGCGAGTAGCAGACGGTGGAGCCGACGAAGACGAAGCCGCGGCGCTTCATGTCGCGGCTCATCCGGTCGGAGATCTCGCTGGTGGCCGGCATCTCGGCATGGGCGGTCCAGCGGTTGACCAGCGGCTCGCCGCCGACAAAGGACCAGAGGTAGCGGCCAAACCCACCCTCGGACTCGATCACCGCCAGCGTGGCCCGGGCGTTGCTGCGCACGGCGTTCAGCTTGGCCCGGTTGCGGATCAGCCCGGCATCGGCCAGCAGCGCCTCGATCTCCGCGTCGGTCATCGCCGCGACCCGGACGATGTCGAAGCCGTGGAAGGCACGGCGGTAGTTCTGCCGCCGCTCCAGCACCAGGCGCCAGGACAGGCCGGCCTGGGTGCCCTGCAGGCTGAGATTCTCGAACAGGGCACGGTCGTCGCGCTCCGGCGTGCCCCAGTCGCGGTCGTGATAGGCCAGCATCGCCGGGCCGCCGGCGGCCCAGCCGCAGCGCGGCAGGTCGCTCGGCGACGGATCGCTCATTCGCCCCAATGGATCGGAAAGGCGTCGGGATAGGTGAACAGGGCCGGCGTGCCGCCGGTGTGCAGGAACACCACCACGTCGTCGGGCCGGAAGCGGCCGGCGCGGATGCCGGCGATCAGCCCGGCCATCGCCTTGCCGCTGTAGACCGGGTCGAGCACGATCGCGTCGCGGCTGGCGGCCAGCTGCAGCGCCTCGACCATGCCGTCCGTCGGCAGGCCGTAGCCGTCGCCGACCACGCCGTCCTCCAGCACCAGATCCGCGGCCGAGAGCGGCGCCGGGACGCCGAGCAGCTCGGCCCCGGCCTGGACCAGCCCGGCGACCTTCGGCCGCTGCTCCGCCGAGCTGCGGCTGATGCAGTAGCCGACCGCCGGGGCCTTGCTGCCGCCGAGGGCGAGACCCAGCGCCAACCCAGCCTGGGTGCCGCCGCTGCCGCTGGCCAGGGCCACATGGGTGAAGTCGACGCCCTGGTCGCGGCCCTGGCGCAACAGCTCCTGCGCCGCGTCGACATAGCCGACCAGCCCGAGCGCGTTCGACCCGCCGATCGGGATGACATAGGGTGTGCCGCCCTCGGCCCGGCACTCCTCGGCAACGCGCGCCATCTCGACATCGGGGTCGGCGGTGCCGGGATGCAGCTCAATCCGCGCCCCGAACAGCTCGTCGAGCAGCAGGTTGCCGCTCGCGTGATAGGACGGGTCGCGCCCGGCCACCGCGTCGGTCAGCACCAGCACGCAGTCGAGGCCGAGCTTGGCCGCGGCGGCCGCGGTCTGGCGGGCATGGTTCGACTGCGGGCCGCCGGCGGTGATGATGGTGTCGGCGCCCTGGGCCAGCGCGTCGCCGAGCAGGAACTCCAGCTTGCGCACCTTGTTGCCGCCCAACGCCAGGCCGGTGCAGTCGTCACGCTTGATCCAGAGCTGGGGGCCGCCGAGCGCTTCGGTCAGCCGCGGCAGCGGCTCCAAGGGCGTCGGCGCGTGCTGCAGGCGGAGGCGCGGCAGCTGGTCCAGCGATGGCATCGGATCCGTCCCTGAGGCGCGGCCCCGGGCGGCCGCCTCCGGCTGCATATCACGCCGGGGCGGCGGGTGCGAACCGCCTCACGCCGCGTGGGCTTCTTCCGGGTGGCCGAGCTGGCGCTGCAGCAGGGTGCGGTAGATGCCGGGGCGGTCGGCCAAAGCGGCGGGGGTGCCCTGGTCGATCACCCGACCGCCCTCCATCACCACGATCCGGTCGAAGCGCTGCAGCGTCGACAGGCGGTGGGCGATGGCGATCACCGTGCGGCCCTGCATCAGGTCGTCCAGCGCCTCCTGCACCGCGCGCTCGGATTCGCTGTCCAGCGCCGAGGTCGCCTCGTCCAGCAGCAGCACCGGCGCGTCCTTGAGGAAGGCGCGGGCGATGGCGATGCGCTGGCGCTGGCCACCCGACAGCTTCACCCCGCGGTCGCCGACCACGGTGTCGAAGCCCTCCGGCAGCGCCTCGATGAAGTCCCGGCAATGGGCGGCCGTGGCCGCGGCCATCACCTCGTCATCGGTCGCGTCGGGCCGGCCGTAGCGGATGTTCTCGCGCACGCTGCGGTGGAACAGCGAGATGTCCTGCGGCACGACGCCGATGATCTGGCGCAGGCTCTCCTGGGTCAGGTCGCGGATGTCGCGCCCGGCCACCTCGATCCGGCCCAGCCCGACATCGTAGAAGCGCTGCACCAGGGTCAGCACGGTCGACTTGCCGGCGCCGGACAGGCCGACCAGCCCGACCCGCTCGCCGGGCTCGATGCGCAGGTCGAAGCCGTCCAGGATCGGCGCCCGCTTGGGATAGGCGAAGCGCACGCCCGCGAAGCCGATCGGCACGCCGCCACCATGCTTCGGCGCCGGCAGCGGCTCGGCATGGGGTGCGTCGGGCAGGTCGTGCGGCACCAGCAGGGTCGAGATCGCCTCGGACAGCCGGGCGATGTGCTGGGTCAGGTCGACCAGCGCCACCGCCAGGTCGCGAGTGCCGTGCAGGATGGCGAAGCCGAGCGAACAGACCAGCACGATGTCGCCGGGCGTGGCCCGCCCCGCCTGCCACAGCAGGAGCGCCCAGCCGAGCAGCCCCGCGGTCAGCACACCGGTGATCGCCGCGTGGATCAACCGCAGCCGCTCCATATAGCGCAGGCTGCGCTGGCGGGCGGCGAGCTCGACCCCGATGCGGTCGGCCAGCCGCTCCTGCTCCCGGAACGTGGCGCCGAACAGACGCACCAGGCCCATGTTGCCGATCACATCGACCAGCTCGCCGTCGACCTTCGCCGCCTCGGTGGCATAGCTGCGGTGGATAGGCCCGCCGCGCTTGGCCAGGCGGTAGATGAACGCCGACAGCGCCACCGCGGCCGTGACCAGGGCCGCCGCCATGACGAGATCGACCGAGGCGAGGACGCAGATCGCGCCGACCAGGGAGAGAGCGGGCGGCAGCACATTCCAGGAGAACATGCTCTCGGTCGTGAAGATGGCGTTCGCCGTCGCGGAGACGCGGCCGGCGACCATGCCGGGCAGGCGGTCCGCGAAATAGCTGGGCGCATGGCCGGTGAGGTGCCGGAACAGGTCGCGGCGGACGGCGCCGGTGACCGCGACGAAGGCCCGGCTGGCGACCCAGCCGCCGACGCGCCACAGCATGTTGTCGGCGAGGATCAGCCCGACCAGCAGGCCGTAGGCCAGCCAGATCGCCCCGGACGCGCCGAGGGCCAGCACGTCGACCAGGTGCTTGATCGCGTATTGCGACCCGATCGCGCAGGCGACCGCGGCCACGACCGAGGCGATCACCACCGCATGCGGTGCGGCCTCCTGCCGCACATAATGCAGGATGAACCCGATCGGCCGGTTCCGGAATCCCTCGAGAGTGCGAGTCTGCGTGGACGCGGTCATGTCCATCAGATCCCCTGCGTTGTCTTCATCCACCATGGACGGCGCGTTTCCGCCGCCTTGCGAGTCCCGGCGCACCCCACCGACAGATGACAGCGCATCGCTGCACTGCACCTTATCTGCGTGCGCCCCACAGAACATTATCGGACCGGAGTCGGAACCTTTTGCCGTCCCGATTGTCTGTGGTCATCGAGTGCCCGTTGCCGCGGAAGCACCTGAAGAAGAGCAGCGCCGCATTGCTGCGCCGCAGCGCCGCCGGTGATGTCAGACAAAACCCCCATCTGCGGAGGGAGTTCCATCCATATGCGAATCGCGCAGGTCGCCCCGCTGTTCGAAGCGGTCCCCCCCAAGCTCTATGGCGGCACCGAACGCGTCGTGTCCTTCCTCACGGAAGAGCTCGTCGCCCTCGGCCATGACGTCACATTGTTCGCCAGCGGCGATTCCGTGACCTCCGCCAAGCTCGAGGCTTGCTGGCCGCGGGCCATGCGGCTCGACGCCTCGGTGCGCGACTGGATCGCGCCCCATATGCACATGTTCGAGCAGGTGTATCGGCGGTCGGACGAGTTCGACATCATCCACTGCCATCTCGACTATTTCCCGTTCTCGCTGTTCAGCCGCGGCGACGTCCCGTTCGTGACCACGCTGCACGGCCGGCTCGACCTGCCCGAGTTGCACCCGATGTTCGAGACCTTCTCGCATGTGCCGGTGGTGTCGATCTCCGACGCCCAGCGCCGGCCGATGCCGAAGGCCGGCTGGATCTCCACCGTGCATCACGGCCTGCCGGCGCAGCTGCTGGCGCCGGTGGCGGCGGAGCGCGGCTATCTCGCCTTCCTCGGCCGCATCGCGCCGGAGAAGCGGGTCGACCGGGCGATCGAGATCGCGGCCAAGAGCGGCCTGCCGCTGAAGATCGCGGCCAAGGTCGACAAGGCCGACCAGGAGTATTTCGACGCCGAGATCAAGCCGCTCTTGGCACGGTCGCCGCATGTCGACTTCATCGGCGAGATCGACGACAGCCAGAAGTCGGCGTTCCTGAGCGGCGCCATCGGCCTGCTGGTGCCGATCGATTGGCCGGAGCCGTTCGGCCTGGTGATGATCGAGGCGATGGCCTGCGGCACGCCGGTCGTGGCCTACAACCGCGGCTCGGTGCCGGAGGTGATCGACGAGGGCGTCACCGGCTTCATCGTCGAGGACGAGATCGGCGCGGTGGCGGCGGTGCAGCGCCTGCCCGAGCTGTCGAACACCCGCATCCGCGAGGTCTTCGACCAGCGCTTCACCGCCCGCCGCATGGCCCAGGACTATCTCTCGATCTACGAGGGCCTGCAGGCCGTCGAGGCGCCGAAGAAGCCCGCCGTGCTGCGCGCGGTGGCGAACTGAGGGGACCGCGTTCACAGTCGTAGGTTGGGTTCGCGGCACGCGAACCCAACAGTGTCATCGCGCGGCGGGATGTTGGGTTCGCCCGAGAGCGAACCCAACCTACTCACTCTCTCCTCCGCCCCCTCAACCCGGCGCCCGGGTGGAGGCCCTGACGACCAGCTCGGTCGGCAGCAGATGGCGGTCGGGCGGGATGGTGCTGCCGTCGGCCACGGCGTCGAGCAGCAGGCGGGCCGCCGTGGCGCCCTTGTCGAACAGCGGCTGGCGGATCGTGGTCAAGGCCGGGCGCACCAAAGCCGCGCGCGGAATGTCGTCGAAACCGGCGACCGACACGTCCTCCGGCACCCGCAGGCCCAGCGACCGCGCCGCCTCGATCGCGCCGATCGCCAGCCGGTCGGACATCGCCAGGATCGCCGTCGGCCGGTCGGGCCGGCGCAGCAATGAAAGCGCCGCGTCGCGGCCATGCGCCTCGCTCGAGGCCGGCCGCTCCTCCACCGGCACCGAGTCCGGGTCGATGCCGGCGGCGGCGATCGCCTCGATATAGCCGTCCAGCCGGTCGACGCTGGTGCGGAAGGTCATCTTCGTCCGCCGCGCCGCGTCGAGCGGCCCGACATAGCCGTCGACCGCCGATTCCAGCGTGATGATGCCGAGCCGGCGATGGCCGAGCCCGACCACATGCTGCGCCACCCGGCGGGCGGCGCCGCGGTCGTCGATGCCGACGAAGGGCACGCCGTCCGGCACCTGGTTGTCGATCGCCACCACCGGCAGGCCGCGACGCAGCAGCGGCGCCCAGGCCTCCGCCCCGTTCAGGAAGCCGTAGACCAGGAAGCCGTCGACCGCGGCGCGGTGGATGGCGCTGCGGCTGGCCGGGCTCTTCACCGCCGGCAGGATCAGCAGGCCGGAGCGCGCCTTCTCGCAGGCGGTGGCGACGCCGCGCAGCATGCCGACCGCCGCCGGGTCGTCGAAGGCGAAGGGCAGGGTCTCGTGGAACAAGAGGCCGATCGCCTCGGCCTTGCCGGTGCGCAGCATCCGCGCCGCCGGGTTCGGCCCGTGCACCCCCAGCATCCGGGCCGCCGCCATGATCTTGTCGCGCAGCTCCTTCGACAGCTGGTCCGGCCGGTTGAAGGCGTTCGACACGGTGGTGCGCGAGACACCGACCGCCGCCGCGATGTCCAGCAGCGTGCCCCGCCGCTTCTCCGATCCGTCGCTCATGGCGGCACCCTAAAGACTCCCTCTTGATCGATCAAGAAAGCCTCGATACTGTAAAACTGAATGCATTCAGATGACCATGGCCAGGGGGCTGGCACGGGAATCATCGCGAGGATGCAGGGGGACATGCGGAGGGGCTGAATGCGCGAATGGTGGCGTGGCGCGGTGATGTACCAGATCTACCCGCGCAGCTTCCTGGACACCAATGGCGACGGCATCGGCGACCTGGCCGGCATCACCGCCAAGCTCGACTACATCGCCGATCTCGGCGTCGACGGGATCTGGATCTCGCCCTTCTTCAAATCGCCGATGAAGGATTTCGGCTACGACGTCTCGGATTACTGCGACGTCGACCCGATGTTCGGCACGCTGGCCGATTTCGACCGGCTGGTCGAGAAGGCGCATGCGCTGGGGCTGAAGGTGATCATCGACCAGGTGATCAGCCACACCTCCGACCAGCACCCCTGGTTCGGCGAGAGCCGGGCCAGCCGCGACAACCCCAAGGCCGACTGGTTCGTCTGGGCCAATGCGAAGCCGGACGGCAACCCGCCGAACAACTGGCTGTCGATCTTCGGCGGCTCGGCCTGGCAGTGGGACACCCGCCGGCGCCAGTACTACATGCACAACTTCCTGACCACGCAGCCCGACCTGAACCTGCACAATCCCGAGGTGCAGGAGGCGGTGCTGGCGGCGCTGGAGTTCTGGCTGCAGCGCGGCGCCGACGGCTTCCGCCTGGACACCGCGAATTTCTACATGCACGACCGCATGCTGCGCGACAATCCGGGCAAGCCGGCCGACCGGGCGCCGACCGGCGACGACCGGGCGGACAACCCCTACTACATGCAGCTGCATCTCTACGACAAGTCGCAGCCCGAGAACCTGATGTTCCTGCGCCGGCTGCGGGCGCTGATGGACCGCTATCCGGACAAGATGGCGGTGGCCGAGATCGGCGACGACGACCCGATCGGCCGGACCGCGGAATACGTCCAGGCCGACCTGCTGCACACCGCCTATAATTTCAGCCTGCTGAACGACACCTTCAACGCGGCGCATATCGCCACCGCACTGATCGCCTTCGAGCAGGCGACCACCGACGGCTGGCCGTCCTGGGCCTTCTCCAACCACGACGTCAAGCGCGTGCCGACACGCTGGGGCGGCGCCGAGGCCGACCCGCGGCTGGCGCGCCTGCTGGTCGCGCTGCTGGCCTCGCTGCGCGGCACCGCCTTCCTGTACCAGGGCGAGGAGCTGGGCCTGCCCGAGGCCGAGGTGCCGTATGAGAAGCTGCAGGACCCGTACGGCATCACCTTCTGGCCGGACTACAAGGGCCGCGACGGCTGCCGCACCCCGATGCCGTGGGACGCCGAGGCGCCCCAGGCCGGCTTCTCCACCGCCGAGCCGTGGCTGCCGGTGCCGGAGGCGCATCGCCGCCTGGCCGCCGGCGCGCAGCAGCATGACCCCGACTCGACCCTGGCCTTCACCCGGCAGTTCCTGCGCTGGCGCCGCAGCCGCCCGGCCTTCGCCTCGGGCTCTTTGAAATTCCTCGACACCGCCGACGGCGTGCTGGCCTTCGAGCGGCGGCTGGAGGATGAGCGCATCCTCTGCGTCTTCAACCTGACCGGCGAGACCCGGATCTGGACCGCGCCGCCGGCCGAGATCGCGCCGACCGACGCGCCCGGGCTGGGCGCCCGGCTGGACAATGGCCGGGTGGCGCTGCCGCCCTATGCCGCCTTCTTCGGCGCCCTGGCGGCGGAGGCGGTGCAGCCGGAACGAAGCGCGGCCTAGCCGCGTTCGGTTCAAGACTAAATTCATTTCGACTCGCCAGAGGCCGGCCTGGCGAGTCACCCTTGCCCCAAGATCAAGCACGCGGGGGCGCGCCGGTCTCCCCCGCGGCCAAAACCACAAGGAGGAGACCATGTCGAGGAGCGCGCTACTTCCGCTCACACTGGCCCTGATTCTGGCCGGCACCGCCGCGCAGGCGGCAGGGGTCAAGGTCACCATCTCCTGCGGCTCCGCCGGCAGCGAGCAGCCGCAATGCCAGCAGGGCGCCAAAGCCTGGGCGGAGAAGACCGGGAACACGGTCGACATCGTCGCCGCCCCGCAATCGACCTCCGACCAGCTCGCCCTGTACCAGCAGATCCTGAATGCCCAGTCGGGCGATATCGACGTGTTCCAGATCGATGTGATCTGGCCCGCCATCATCGGCAGCCACTTCATCGACCTGAAGCCCTATGCCGACCAGGCCACGATCGACCAGCACTTCCCCACCATCATCCAGGGCCTGACGCGCAACGACCAGCTGCTGGCCCTGCCCTGGTTCACCGATGCCGGGCTGCTGTATTACCGCCAGGACCTGTTGGACAAATACAAGCTGAAGGTGCCCGAGACCTGGGCCGAGCTGACCGAGACCGCCAAGACCATCCAGGAGGGCGAGCGCAAGGACGGCAACGACCGCTTCTTCGGCTTCGTGTTCCAGGGCCGGGCCTATGAGGGCCTGACCTGCGATGCCCTGGAGTGGGTCACCAGCTTCGGCGGCGGCACCATCGTCGGCCAGGACGGCAAGATCACGGTCAGCAACCCGCAGGCGGCCAAGGCGCTGGACACCGCCGCCTCCTGGATCGGCACCATCGCGCCGGACGGCGTGCTGAACTACATGGAGGAGGACGCCCGCGGCGTGTTCCAGTCCGGCAACGCCGCCTTCATGCGCAACTGGCCCTACGCCTATTCGCTGGTCAATTCCGGCGACAGCCCGGTCAAGGGCAAGATCGGCACCGCCCCACTGCCGAAGGGCGACGGCGAAGGCGCCCGCCACGCGGCGACGCTCGGCGGCTGGAACCTGGCGGTGTCGAAATACTCGGCCCATCCCAAGGAGGCCGCCGACCTGGTCCTCTACCTGACCGGCAAGGACGAGCAGAAGCGCCGGGCCATCGAGGCCACCTTCCAGACCACGATTCCGGCGCTGTACGACGACCCGGAGGTGCTGAAGGCCCAGCCCTTCTTCGCCAGCCTGAAGGCCGCCTTCGAAAGCGCGGTCGCCCGCCCGTCGGCGATCACCGGCGAGCGCTACAACGAGGTCTCCACCCTGTTCTGGAACGCGGTCCACAACACCCTGTCGAAACAGGGCGACGGCGCCGCCAACCTGGCGCAGCTGCAGAAGGACCTGAACCGGCTGAGCCGCGGCGGCCGCTGGTAGCGGACAGGCCTGTTCCCCCTCACCCTCCCCCCCCAAGGGCCGGGGCCACCCC
>NZ_JASATH010000143.1:0-21711 GCF_038440215.1 Inquilinus sp. OTU3971
CCCCCCCCCACACCCCTCCCCCTGCCCCCCTCCCGCAAGGGGAGGGGGGACTGGAAAAGATGGGCGGCGGCATGAGCATGGCCTCACGAGCCGCGATCTCGCATGCGGCGGGAACACCCAAGCGCCGCCGCCTGTCGGCGCGGCATCGCGAGTGGATCGCCGGCTATCTCTTCGTGCTGCCCGATGCGCTGGGCCTGCTGGTGTTCGTCGGCGGGCCGATGCTGCTGTCGCTCAGCCTCGGCTTCTTCGGCGTCACCGGCTTCGGCGGCTACCGCTTCGTCGGCCTGGCCAACTACGGCCGCATGCTGGCCGACCCGCTGTTCCTGGAGAGCCTGAAGGTCACCCTGCTCTATGTCGCGCTGCTGGTGCCCAGCCTCTATGTCACCGGGCTGGGCCTTGCCCTCCTGGTGCACCGGCGCAGCCGCTTCTCCGGCCTGTTCCGGACGATGTTCTTCCTGCCGCACATGGTCAGCCTGGTGGTGGTCGGGCTGATCTGGCAGGTGCTGCTGATCGACAAGATCGGCGTGATCAGCCGGTTCTCGGCCGCGATCGGGCTCGGCGGCCTGTCCTGGCTCGGCGATCCCAGCCTGGCGCTGTACGCCATCGTCGGCGTGAGCGTCTGGTTCCTGATGGGCTACTACATGCTGATCTTCCTGTCCGGGCTGCAGGACATCCCGCGCGAATATCTCGACGCGGCGCGGATCGACGGCGCCGGGCCGGTCGCGTCCTTCCGCTACATCATCCTGCCGCTGCTGCGTCCGACCAGCTTCTTCGTGCTGCTGGTGTCGACCGTGGCCGCGGTGGCCGGCGCCCAGACCTTCGACCTGGTCTATGTCATGACCAAGGGCGGGCCGGCCAACTCGACCGCGCTGGCGATCTATTACATCTATGAGCAGGCCTTCCAGTTCGGCGAATACGGCTACGCCGCGGCCATGGCCTCGGTGCTGGTGATCATCCTGCTGGCCTTCACCGCCCTCCTGTTCCTGGCCACGCGCGGCGGGCGCTTCGACTATGACTGACATCGCCCTCCCCGCCCGCGCGGTCCGCCCGGCCGGCACGGTCTGGTTCCTGGCCTCGGCCATCGCCGCCCTCATGACCGTGGCGCCGCTGCTGTGGATGCTGTCGATCGCCTTCAAGGGGCCGGACGAGATCTTCGACCCCGGGCTGATCCCGGCGCGGCCGACGCTGGACAACTTCCTTTACGTCTTCACCGAGGTCGATTTCCTGCGCTTCCTGCTGAACACGCTGGTGGTGGCCGGGTCGGTGACGCTGATCGCCCTGCTGTTCCACTCCATGGCCGGCTATGCCCTGGCCCGGCTGCGCTTCCCGGGGCGGGAGGCGATCTTCCTCGGCATGTTCGCGACCTTCCTGATCTCGCTGCCGGTGATCATCGTGCCGCTGTTCATCCTGGTGCGGCAGCTCGGCCTGGTGAACTCCTATGGCGGGCTGATCATCCCGGCGATCTTCAACGCCTTCGGCATATTCCTGCTGCGCCAGTTCTACCTGAACGTGCCGCGCGAGCTGGAGGAGGCGGCCTTCATCGACGGCGCCGGCTACTGGCGGGTCTATTGGAGCATCGTGCTGCCGCTGTCGCGGCCCATCCTGGCGGCGCTCGCGATCTTCTTCTTCCTGGCCAACTGGAACGCCTTCCTGTGGCCGCTGACCATCACCACCGACCCGAAGCTGTGGGTGGTGCAGGTCGCGGTCGCCAGCTTCCAGGCGCAGTACTCCGCCTCCTGGAACTACATCATGGCCGCCTCCACCGTGGTGGCGCTGCCGACCCTGCTGCTGTTCGTGCTGTTCCAGCGGCAGATCATCGAATCGATCAAGACCGGCGGGCTGAAATAGCCGCCGCCACGGGAGACCACATGATGCAGAGCAATGCCGGATTGTCGCCGCTGCGCGGCCTCGCCAAGCTGCGCCACGCCCGCACCCGGCGCTTCTCCAGCTGGGACCGCACCGGCGGCAATGACGACCGGCTGCACATCGCCCCGGGCGAGACGGTGACGATCGCCGAGGCCACCGGTTCCGGCGTGGTCACGCATACCTGGGTCACCATCAACTGCGCCAGCCGGCACGCGCTGCGCAAGATCGTGCTGCGCGCCTGGTGGGACGGCGAGGCCGCGCCCAGCATCGAATGCCCGCTGGGCGACTTCTTCGGCATGGGCCACGGCCAGACCCGCAACTTCGTCAGCCTGCCGCTGCAGATGAGCCCGCAGGACGGCCGCGGCTTCAACTGCTACTTCCCGATGCCGTTCGCCAGCCAGATGCGCTTCACCGTGACCAACGAGGCCGAGCACGAGCTGCAGTTCTACTACTACATCGACCTCGAGCTGCATGACGCCCTGGAGGACGGGCTCGGTCGCTTCCACGCCCAGTGGCGCCGGGCCGCGCCGCAGCCCTTCGACGAGGCCGGCCTGTCGAACGAGGAGGTGCTGTTCGGCGGGGTCAACACCGACGGGGCGAGGAACCACGTCATCCTCGACGCCGCCGGCCACGGCCATTATGTCGGCTGCCTGCTGAGCGTCTATTCGCTGCGCCGGTCGCGCGGCTGGGACTGGTACGGCGAGGGCGACGACATGATCTTCGTCGACGGCGAGCCCGGCATCTCCGTGCCCGACGCCGGCCGCAAGCGGCAGATCGCGGCGGAGGCGCCGCAGCCGGTGATCGCCGATCGGCCGGAAAGCGCGCCCGGCGCCAACGACGCCTGGCCGCCGACCCTGCACGGCACCGGCACCGAGGACTATTTCAACACCGCCTGGTGCCCGAACCAGGAGTATTCCGCCCCCTATCACGGCATCATCGCCGGCGGCGGCCCGAACTGGCAGGAGCCGGTGACGCTGTACCGCTTCCACATCGAGGACCCGGTGGTGTTCCGGCGCTCGATCCGGGTGAGCATCGAGCGCGGCCATGCCAACCGGCGCGACGACGAGGTGTCGAGCACCGCCTTCTGGTACCAGGCCGAGCCGCACAAACCCTTCCCGCCCCTGCCCGCCGCGGCCGATCGTCTGCCGAGCTTCCGCGCGCCGTTCGAGGAGAGGGGGTGAAGCCCGTGCACGGGGCCGAAGAGTCACCACTATCCGGCCCCGACGAAAGCTTTCATCGAAGACTGCGTCTGTCCATTCATGAATTGACAGAATCCGGCAATCTACATTATTGCAGAGATGCTTATTCTTGAGAATATATTTCCATCAAGGAGACTTCAATGGCTGCATTAGATGTCGTCCAGTGGACACAGCTTCTTGCTCTTGGCGCATTTTCGGGCGTCCTTGGCCAAGGTGCGCGGGTCGTTGTCGGCCTCAAGAAAGTCGGTGATACGGCTGCCGCGGAAAACCGGGAAATCAGCGAGCTGATCGTGCCGTCGCGTTTGCTGATCAGCCTGCTCATCGGCGCGATTGCCGGCGGCCTGACGGCAGTGCTTACCGACATCAATATACAGGCGGTTTCCTTCAACACGATCGCCGCCTTCGCCGCCGCGGGGTATGCCGGGGCCGACCTGATCGAAGGGCTGATCAGCCGCATCCTGCCGCAGCCCGGGAAATCTATGAGTGGGACGATCCAGCCTTCCGTCCGGGTCGAAGAGTATCTGGGGTGAGGGTGGAGCCATGAACGCGTCCTTCACGCCCCTTGAGGGCTCCGTCACGACCACCGCACGCCTCAACATCCGGGCCAGGGCGCCGATGACAACGTCGTCGATCGCGCGGAAGGTGGATGCCGGCGCGTCCCTCCCTGTCCGCGGCGTCGTCTCCGGTGAGATCGTCCTGGGCAACGCCCGCTGGTATGCGGGCCCCAATGACACTTTCTTCTGGTCGGGGGCCTGCTCATCCTTCCAGCCGGCCAACTTCGCGCCGCCGACCTCGGCAGCGACGGGACTCAACGTCGACCGCCGGCCCGACGGGACGATCCTGCCGCTCTCGGACGCGAAGCTGCGGTCCGTGTTCGGCGACTTTCCCTATACCGAAGGGTCGAAGGGCCGGATCAACATCGACCCGACGTGGGTGCAGCAGAACATCATCGAGATTGCGACGCCGATCCTGGCCGATGCGGGATACCCGAAGATCACGATCCATCGAGAGGCGGCTGACGGGTTCAAGGCGGCCTTCGACAGGATCGCTGCAGCCAATCTCTCGCATCTCATCCTGAGCTGTGCCGGCACCTTTGTCCCCCGGCACAAGGGCTGGGATCCAAACCGCGGGCTGAGTTCGCATTCCTGGGGCGTCGCCATCGACCTGAACGTGGCTTGGAACGGCTACGGCGCCGAGCCGGCCCCGTTCGGCACCCATGGCTCGGTGCGCGAACTGGTGCCGCATTTCGAGGCGGAGGGATTCGCCTGGGGTGGCTATTTCTCGCCGCCCTACCAGGACGGAATGCATTTCGAGCTGGCCCGCAAGGATCTCTGAGCCTGCGGCGCGCTTACGACCGGCTCCCCTTGTCCGGGCAACGGTCCGCGACGTCGCCCGGCCGTCCTCTCACCCTTTCAGCCCGGTATGCGCCAGCCCCTCGATGAACTGGCGCTGGGCGATGACGAAGACGATCAGCACCGGCAGCGCCGTCAGCGTCACCGCCGCCAGCTGGACGTTCCACATCGGACCGCCATAGGCGTCGACATACTGGGTCAGGGCCTGCGGCAGGGTGAACTTCTCGGTCGAGGACAGGAACACGATCGGCTCGAGATACAGGTTCCAGCTGTGCAGGAAGGTGAAGATGGCGACCGCGCCCAGCGCCGGGCGGGCCAGCGGCAGGGCGATGCGCCAGAACAGCCCGAAACGGCCGAGCCCGTCGATCCGCCCCGCCTCCTCCAGCTCCGGCGGCAGGGTGATGAAGAACTGGCGCATGATGAAGGTCGCCAGCACGCAGGGCGCGCCGAGGATCGGCACCAGGATCAGCGGCCAATGGGTGTTGACCAGGCCGAGCCCCAGGAAGAAGCGGAACAACGGCACGATCGTGACCTCGCTGGGCACCAGCAGCGCCAGCAGCACTACCATGAACACCAGGTTCTGGCCCGGGAAGCGGATGCGGGCGAAGGCGTAGCCGGCGAGCGAGGCCACCGCCATGGTGCCCACCGTCACCACCGCGGCGATGTACAGGCTGTTCCAGTACTGCAGGGCGAAGGGCTGCAGCGCGAACACCTGGGCGTAGGCGTCGAGATCGAGGCGGCGCGGCAGCAGCGCCGGCGGGAAGGCGAAGATCTCCTGCACCGGCTTGAAGGAGGAGGTCACCATCCACCAGGTCGGGAAGACGAAGGGGATGGCCAGCACGCACATCAGCCCGTAGATCGCCAAGCGGGCGCGCGGGGTGAGATCAGCCCTCATGGAACACCCAGCGCTTGCGCAGCTGCCACTGCGCGAAGGTCAGCACCGCGACGATCGCGAACAGCAGCACCGCCAGGGCCGAGCCATAGCCGAAGGCGTGGAACTGGAAGGCCTGCTGGTACAGGTAATAGACCAGCACGGTGGTCGAGATCCCCGGCCCGCCCTGGGTCAGCACCGCGATCTGGGCGAAGACCTGCAGCGACCCGACGATCGTGATGATCGAGGTCAGGAGGATGGTCGGGCTGATCAGCGGCAGGGTGATGCGGCGGAACTGGGCGAAGCGGCCGGCGCCTTCGATCCGCGCTGCCTCGTACAGATCGCGCGGCACGGTCTGCAGCGCCGCCAGGAACAGCACCATGTTCAGCCCGACATTCTTGAACACCTGGACCACGATCACCGACAGCATCGCCGTGGTCTCGCCGCGCAGCCAGTTCGGCCCGGTGACGCCGAGCACGGCCAGGATGCCGTTGATGCCGCCATCCTTCTGCAGCAGGAAGCCCCAGACGATGGTCCAGGCCACCAGCGACACCACGACCGGCGAGAAGAACAGCGCCCGGAACACCGTCATGCCGCGCAGCCGCTGGTTCAGCAGCACCGCCAGCAGCAGCGCCAGGCTGAGGTTCAGCACCACCAGGCCGATCGAGAACAGGGCGGTGGCGCCCAGCACGCCCGGCAGCTCCGGATCCTGCAGCAGCATCCGGTAGTTGCCGTCGCCGACATAGTCGAAGCTGCCGGCCAGGACGTTCCATTCATGCAGGCTGTACCAGGCCACCAGGGCCAGCGGCATCAACACGAACAACGCCACCCCGGCCAGCTGCGGCGCCACGAACAGGTAGCCGGCCAGGGCGTCGCGGCGGCGCATCGTCCAGAACGGCGCGCGGGCCGCCGCGGCCTGCACGGCAGGAGCCGTCATGACGGAGACCCTGGCCGGCATGGTCAGCGCGCCAGCAGCGGCCGGATGCGGCCGCACACCGCCTTCAGCTCCGCGTCGACATCGGCGTCGGGCTGCCACAGCGCGTCCAGCCCGGCCCGCACCACCTGGGCGATCTGGGCATTGCCGGTATGGCTGGGCTTCACCGCGCCGATCTCGATGCCGCGCACCACCACTGCCTCGATCTGGCCCGGCTTCAGCATCGGGTTGGCCTTGGCCAGGAGGTCGACGACGAGCTGGCTCTTGCGCGGCGGCGGGAAGAACTGCGCCAGCTTCGCCGAGTTCTCCGGATTGCTCAGGAAGGCCAGGAAGGACGCGGCAGCCTGCGCGTTCGCCCCGGCCTTGAACACACCGATGCCGGCCTGGCCGATCACCGCATATTCGCCGGCAGGTCCCTTCGGCAGCGGCACCAGGTCCCATTCGAAGGCGCCGTCCTTCAGCAGGGCCGCCCGGCTGATCTGGGTGATGGTCATGGCGGCGTCACCGGCGAAGAAATCGGCCGGCGCGCCCGGCCCCGGCATCGCCTGGTCGGTGAACACCGCCTTGTGCAGGAATCGCATCGCCTCGGCCATCGGCGGCTGGTCGAAGCCGCAGGCCTTGCCGTCCGCACTCCAGGGCGCGGCGCCCCAGCCGTTCCAGATGGTGGCGAGGTTGTCCCACAGCTTGTAGTCGAAATCGCGCACCACCAGCCCGGCCTTGCCAGTCTTGGCATGGACCGCGGCGGCGTCGGCGACGGTGTTGTCCCAGCTCCACTCCCCCGCCGCGATCCGCTCGGCCGGCGGTTTCACCCCGGCCTGCTTCACCAGGTCGAGATTGACGAAGACGCCGAAGGGCGAGGTCGAGAGCGGATAGGCGTAGAGCACCTCGCCGCGGCGCCAGAGCGCGGTGGCGCTGGGCAAGAGGTCGTCATAGCCGTAGCCCGGCGTCGCCCGCAGTACGTCCTGCAGCGGCAGCAGCACGCCGGAGGAGACGAAATCCGGCGCCGAATTCTCGAAGATCCAGGCCAGGTCCGGGGCGTTGCCGCCGGCGATCTGCGTGGTCAGCGCCGTGGTGTAGCCGTCGAAGGGCAGCGTCTCGAAGGTGATCGAGGCGACCTCCGGATGGTCCTTGCGGTATGCGGCGGCGATGTCGTCCAGCAGTTGCAGATGCGCCTTGTTACCGGTCCAGACCGTCATCCTGAGGGCGATGCCCTCCGCGCAGGCCGGGGCCCCAAGGGCCGCAGCGGCCAGCAGGCCGGCCGCGGCGGTGGCGAAGATGCGGCGTCCGAGCGTCATGGCGTCCTCCCCTTATCTTATCCGTTGGTTCCGGCGGTGCCGGTCAGTAGCCGGCGACCTCCGGCCAGCGCAGCTCGACCCCCTGCCCCTCCAGCCGGGCCTGGAAGGCGGCCAGCTGGTCCGGCCGCGCCCGCACCGCGCGCGGCGGCAGGCCGTGCTGCAGGCACCAGGCGGCGAGATGGCCCGCCACCTCGCCGATGTTCCATTCCACCGGGTGCAGCCGGTAGCAGCCATTGGTGATGTGGGTGGTGCCGATCGCCTTGCCGGCCGGCAGCAGGTTCTCCATCCGCCGCGGCAGCAGGGCGCCGAGCGGGATCTCGAACGGGCAGCAGCCGACATCGATGTAGTTGTCGCCGCCGGTCGAGGGGTGCAGGTCGATCCGGTACATGCCGACACCGACGGAGTCGGGATAGCGCATCGCGCCGAAGCTGCCGCGCACCGCCAGCGACAGATGCTGCTCCACCACCGTGGTCTCGGCGCGGATGCGGCGGGATTCGCGGATGTAGGGCGCCTGGGCCAGCCCGTCGATGGTGCCGGTGACGTCGCTGCGCAGCCTGAGGCCTGGGAAGCCGGCGCCGCCGTCCGGCCGCGGCGCCTCGGTCTGCAGCCAATACAGGACGCAGCGCGACAGCTCCTCGGCGCCGGCCAGGTGGCGCTGCGCCTCGGCCTCCGGCACCTCGAACACCGGCCCCTCGAAATAGTCGATCATCGGCCAGTTCACGAGGGTGATGTCGCTGGCATAGGTGCCGTCGGTGAAGTTGCGGCGGGCGGCAATGCGCCGGAAGGTCCAGAGGTTGCCGTCGCCCGGGTTCAGCCGCTGGTCGGCGTTGACCGCCAGCGGGTCGTCGTCCGGGTTCGGGGTGAAGCTGCGCTCGACGATCTCCAGCGTGCGCGGATGCGGCGACCGCCAGCCGAGCAGCGGCCCGCCCCAGAACTCCGGCCGGTAGTCGCGCCAGAAGGCATAGTTCGCCGGCCGGTCGATGACGTGGTTGCCGTCGACATGGTCGAGGGCGAAGCAGATCGACACCGCCTGCATGTTCAGCGGCTGGGCGATCCCCGGCGCGCTCGGCTCCCCGGTCTCGGTCCGGGATTCGAAGCCGGTGACGTATTCGGTGCCGGTCAGCGGCAGCAGCGCGCCGGTCTCGGTGGCGTCCAGCACGTATCGACCCGAGGCCATGATGTCCGGCCCGCCGTCGCGATGGGCCAAGCGGATGGCGCGCACCCGGTCGCCGTCGACGTCGGCCGCGACCGGCCGGTAGGGCTGCAGCACCTTGAGGCGGCCGGAGCCGCGCCACGGCGCCAGCATCGCCTCGATCACCGCCAGGCCGACCCGCGGCTCGTGGCACAGCCGGCTGACCCAGCCGGCGCCGGGGTTCAGGTCGCGCCAGGCCCGGGCGCCCTCGGTCAGCGGGTAGTGCCGGCGGTAATGCTCGCGGATGCCGTCGCGCAGGGCCCGGTAGCTGGCGGTGACGCCGAAGCGCTCGACCCAGGAATGCTCGTCCGGCGGCACCGCCTGGCTGGTCAACTGGCCGCCCAGCCAGTCGAACTCCTCGGTCAGGATCACCGAGCGGCCGGATTTGAGCGCCGCCAGCGCTGCCGCGACGCCACCCAGGCCGCCCCCGACCACCAGCACATCCGCATCGAATTCCCGGGTCAATTCCGTCGTCCCTTCCGCTTGTCCGGCACTGGGCCGAGAGTCTGCCCCTCGGCCAGCTCGCAGGGCAGCAGCCGCTGCCGCCCCGCCTCATCCCCGCCCATCACCAGGGTCAGAATCTCGACCGCCTGCCGTCCCATCTCCTCTCGCGGGATGCGAAAGCAGGTGAAGGCGATGTCGGTGGCGACCGGCTGGGTCGGGTTGCCCAGCGCGATCAGCGACAGGTCGTCCGGCACCGCCACGCCGCGGTCGCGGGCCGCCCGCTCCAGCAGCACGGCGTCGGCCTGGTCCTCGACCAGCGCCACGGTCGCGCCGGCGCGCAGCAGCCCGTCGACGAGCTCGCCGGGATCGCGGTCCTGGGCGGGCTCGTGGATCCAGTCCACCCCCGCCTCCTCGACCGCGGCACGGAAGCCGGCCCAGCGGTCGTCGGAGGATTCGGCGCCGCCGCCCGGGCCGAGGAAGGCCTGGCGGCGATGGCCGAGCGCCACGGCGCGCCGCACCAGCGCCGCGGTGGCGGCGGCATAGTCGGCACCGACATAGGGCACCGGGCCGCCGGCATCGTCGCGGCGGCCGATGGCGACGAAGGGGTAGCGGCCGGCGACCAGCCGGGCCAGTTCGTCCCGGTCCAGCGTCCGGCCCAAGAGGATGCAGCCATCGGCCAGGCGCAGCCGGTTGTTCT
The DNA here is from genome assembly GCF_038440215.1 of Inquilinus sp. OTU3971. Classification (NCBI taxonomy): domain Bacteria; kingdom Pseudomonadati; phylum Pseudomonadota; class Alphaproteobacteria; order Rhodospirillales; family Rhodospirillaceae; genus Inquilinus; species Inquilinus sp. OTU3971. Next base: position 9,851 of record NZ_JASATH010000143.1, read on the forward strand.
CGTGGAAGATCCGGCGGCGCCCGCCGGTCACCGGCGCGCTGGTGAACAGCAGCAGATCGTAGCCGAACCGCTCCGCCGCCCCTTCGATGCCGAGCAGGAAGGGCGTGTAGAAATCGGCCTGCCCGGTCGGGAACACCGGCTCGTAGGTGAAGACGCCGAGCAGCTGGTTGCGCCGCCCGACCAGCTTCTGCGCCGCCGGATCGGCGACATAGCCGGTGGCGCGGATCACCTCCAGCACCCGCTCGCGGGTCTCCTGCGGGATCCGGGCCGAGCTGTCGCCGCGCCGGTTGAGCACCAGCGATACCGTCGCCTGGCTGACCCCAGCCAGCCGCGCGATGTCCCGCTGCGTCAGCCTCGCGCCCTCTCCCGGCATTCCCTCGCCTCTTGATAATACGTATTATCTAAGATAATAATCAGACCCTGCCGGGGTGGTCAACCCTCGACTGGGTTCTGCTCTTGGCGAAAAGTCCCGACCCGGGGCGTGGTGGGGGATCGGCCCCGGGTCGGGTTGAGAGCGCTCAGGGAAGTGGAGCGTTGATCCTGAGACGAAGCCGGACGGCCTTCCATTCCAAGATTTTGATCATGCCACCTCGGGCAGCCGGTCCAGCAGCTTGTCGAGCGTGATCGGATAGTCTCGCACCCGCACGCCGGTGGCGTTGTGGACAGCGTTGGCGACCGCCGCGGCGACCCCGCAGATGCCGAGCTCCGCCACGCCCTTGGCCTTCATCGGCGACGAATGCGGGTCCGCCTCGTCGAGGAAGATCATGTCCTGGTGCGGGATGTCGGCATGGACCGGCACCTCGTAGCCGGCGAGGTCGTGGTTGACGAAGAAGCCATGGCGCTTGTCGACCGCGAGCTCCTCCATCAACGCGGCGCCGACGCCCATGGTCATGGCGCCGATCACCTGGCTGCGCGCCGCCTTGGGGTTGAGGATGCGGCCGGCGGCGCAGACCGAGAGCATGCGCCGCACCCGGATCTCGCCGGTGGCGGCATCCACCGCCGCCTCGACGAAATGCGCGCCGAAGGTCGATTGCTGGTGCGTCTTGTCGAGATCGCCATATTCGATGGCGTCCTCGGCGACCAGGCCGCCCTCGCCCGCCGCCTGGGCAAGCGGCGCGCTGCGGTTGCCGGCGCGGACCTGGCCGTCGGCGAAGACCGCCTCGGCGGAGTTGAAGCCGAGCCTCTGCGCCACCGCCTCGCGCAGCTTGACGCAGGCGGCATAGACACCGGAGGTCGAATTGCTGGCGCCGAATTGCCCGCCCGAGCCGCAGGAGACCGGGAAGCTCGAATCGCCGAGCCGCACCACCACCTTGTCGAGCGGCACGCCCATCATCTCGGCCGCGGTCTGGGCGATGATGGTGTAGCTGCCGGTGCCGATGTCGGTCATGTCGGTCTCGACCGTCACGTCGCCGCGATGGTCGAGCCGGACGCGGGCGCCGGACGCCATCGGGAGGTTGTTGCGGAACGCGGCGGCGACCCCCATCCCGACCAGCCAGCGCCCGTCCCGGATGCTCCCGGGCTTCGGGTTGCGCTTGCTCCAGCCGAAGCGCTCGGCGCCGCTGCGCAGGCACTCGACGAGATGGCGCTGCGAGAATGGCCGCTCGGGCTTTTCCGGATCGACCTGGGTGTCGTTGATGATCCGGAATTCGACCGGATCGAGGCCGAGCTTTTCGGCCATCTCGTCGATCGCGATCTCCAGCGCCATCATCCCCGGCGCCTCGCCGGGCGCGCGCATCGCATTGCCCTCGGGCAGGTCCAGCACGGCGAGCCGCATCGACGTCATGCGGTTGGCGCCGGCATAGAGCAGCCGGGTCTGGTTGACCGCCAGCTCAGGCCCGCCGCCGGGCAGGTCGCCGGACCAGCTCTCATGGCCGATCGCGGTGATCCGGCCGTCCCGGTCGGCGCCGATGCGGATGCGCTGGATGGTCGCCGGCCGATGCGTGGTGTTGTTGAACATCAGGGGCCGGGGCAGCGTCACCTTCACCGGCCGCCCGGCGGCGCGGGCGCCGAGGGCCGCCAGCAGCGCGTCGGCACGCACGAACAGCTTGCCGCCGAAGCCGCCGCCGATGAAGGGCGAGACCAGGCGGACATTCTCCTTGGGGATGCCGAGCGTCTTCGCAACGTCGCTCACGCCCCAGGCGATCATCTGGTTCGAGGTCCAGACCGTCAGCCTGTCCCCGCCCCAGGCAGCGGTCGTCGCATGCGGCTCCATCATCGCATGCCCCTGGTCGGGCGTGGTGTAGGTCTCGTCGAGCCGGACCGGTGCTTCGGCGAAGGCGCCTTCGAAGTCGCCGACGGCGGTGTCGGCCGGGCCGCCGAATTTGGGCTCGGGCTTGGTCGCGGCATCCATCGCCGCCGCGCGGTCGAAGGCGCCCTTCCCCGGGACATAGTCGACGCGGATCAGCTGCGCGGCGGCGCGGGCCTGCTCGAAGCTCTCCGCGACGACCACCGCGATCGCCTGGTGGTAATGGTCGACCTCGGGGCCGCCGAGCAGTTTCGCGGTGTTGTAGTCGCCCTTGCCCAGCGTGCCGGCATTCTCCGCCGTGACGATGGCGAGCACGCCGGGCGCGGCCTCGGCGTCGCCCAGATCGATCGCGGCGATCCGGCCCTTGGCGATGGCCGAGCCGACGACATAGCCATAGGCCGGGTTCGCCACGGCGTCATGCCGCTCATAGGCATAGGGCGCGGTGCCCGAGGTCTTCATCGGGCCGTCGATGCGGTCGGTCGGCCGGCCGACGACCTTCAGACGGTCGATCGGATTGGTGGTGGCGGGGGTGTCGAACTTCATGGCTCAGGCCCTCGCTTCGGCCAGCACCGCGGCGAGCGTGCGCTCGACCAGCGGCAGCTTGAACGCGTTCTCGGGGGTCGGCTTGGCGCCGGCGAGCAGTTGCTCCGCGACCGGCTTGGCGCCGTGCGGCAGCTCGGCCTCGGCGGCCTCGACGCGCCACGGCTTGTGCGCCACCCCGCCGAGGGCGACGCGGCCGGTGCCGTCGCGCTGCACGATCGCGCCGACCGAGACCAGCGCGAAGGCATAGGAGGCGCGGTCGCGCACCTTGTGATAGATCTGCCGGCCGCCGACCGGCTTGGGCAGCGTCACCGCGGTGATCAGCTCGCCGGGCGCGAGCACCGTCTCGACCTGCGGCGTGTCGCCGGGCAGGCGATGGAACTCGGCGATCGGGATGGTCCGCGCCGTGTCGTCGGGCTGCACCGTCTCCACCGTCGCGTCGAGGGCGCGCATCGCCACCGCCATGTCGCTGGGATGGGTCGCGATGCAGGCATCGCTCGTGCCCACCACCGCCAGTTGGCGGCTGAAGCCCTCGATCGCGGCGCAGCCGCTGCCGGGCCGGCGTTTGTTGCAGGGCTGGTTGGTGTCGTAGAAATACGGACAGCGCGTGCGCTGCAGCAGGTTGCCCGCGGTCGTCGCCCGGTTGCGGAGCTGGCCGGAGGCGCCGGCGAGCAGCGCGCGCGACAGCAGGCCGTAGTCGCGCCGGACGCGCCGGTCGGCGGCGAGGTCGGTGTTGCGCACCAGCGCGCCGATACGCAGGCCGTCCTCCGGGGTCGCCTCGATCCGGTCGAGCCCGAGGCCGTTGACGTCGATCAGATGCGTCGGCGTCTCGATCTCGAGCTTCATCAGGTCCAGCAGGTTGGTGCCGCCGGCGATGAACTTGGCGCCCTCGGTGCGGGATGCGGCCGCGGCGGCGTCGGCGGGCGAGCGCGCCCGCTCATAGGTGAAGGACCTCATGCCTCCCTCCCCGCGACCTCGGTGATCGCCTCGACGATGTTGGAATAGGCGCCGCAGCGGCAGATGTTGCCGCTCATCCGCTCGCGCAGCTCGGCTTCGGTCAGGCGCGGCCGGGCGGTGAGGTCGGCGGTGACATGGCTCGGGATGCCGGCCGCGACCTCGTCCAGCATCGCCACGGCCGAACAGATCTGCCGGGCGTGCAGTAGCCGCACTGATAGCCGTCATGCTTGACGAAGGCGGCCTGCATCCGGTGCAGGCGGTCGGGCCGGCCGAGCCCCTCGATGGTGGTGATGCTGTCGCCGTCATGCATGACCGCCAGCGTCAGGCAGGAATTGACCCGGCGGCCCTCGACGATGACGGTGCAGGCGCCGCACTGGCCGTGGTCGCAGCCCTTCTTGGTGCCGGTGAGGTGCAGATGCTCGCGCAGCGCGTCGAGCAGGGTCGTGCGGGTGTCGAGGTCGAGGTCGCGGGCTTCGCCGTTCACGGTGAAGGTCAGCTTGGACATGACGGGTGCTCCGGCAATAGCGGCTTCGGCATCGGCGATCGACGGCGCCGTCGTCATCGCCACGGATGCGGCGGTGCCGATCATCAGGCCGCGCCGGCTGATTGCGAGTTCGCCGAGGGTCTGCATGGTGTCCCAATCCCCACTTCGCTGGCGGTTGCTGGCACATTGAGCGATTCCGCCGTCGGGGCCGCGTCTTGCGGCCGAGGCGCATTTGGCGTGTCAGGGCTCGGGGGCCGAACGATGCGGTCGCCGCGGCCCTGTATCGGGGCCAATGACCCGTCGCCGACAAGAGTTCCGCTCCCGGCTGACCAGCGGCATCGAGCGGGACCTGTGGGAACGGTTGCAGCGCGAGCGGCATTGCCCTGTCAGGAGGTGTGCCATGGCTCGACATCGATATTTCGTCAGCCCGAACAAGGGGAACTGGGCGGTCAAGGAGGGCGACACTCGCCTCGGCGACTTCCCGACCCAGGCCGCGGCCCGGAACTGGGCCCGCGACATGGCCCGCCAGGTCTCGGCCGGCGGGCAGGACGCCCAGGTGGTCGTCCAGGGCCGCGACGGCCGGATCAAGGAGGAGCGGACCTACGGCAACGATCCGCGTCGCCATCCGGGGTAGACCGGGCACGCCGATCCGGCGCCAAAAACGACAAAGCCCCGCGCGAGGCGAGGCTTTGTCGTTGAAATCGCTCGGCGTGCCATGGTGGATGAAGATGAGTACTACGTCCTCGACCTGACGTTGTGACCGATGATCTGCCTCCGGCACCGCCATCGGCTTATCGCCTTCGAGAAGTTTCTATTCGGCATGGGCGAACGCAATCTCACCCATGTCGCCCCTGCCCTTCCACCACATCGTTCGGTGCAGCTTCACTACCCCGGCCTCCGGAAGGGGATCGGACGACATCGTGAGGCCTCGTCCAAGGCGATGGCCGATCGCCTCATCCCTGCAGAGTCTTATCGGACTCGCCCAGGATCTGTCGTTGGGCAAGCTGCATCAGCGAATTCATCTTTCGGTTCAGGCGATGGGCCGACAGCCTGATACCCCGGGCGGCCAGATCCTTCCTGACCTTGCGGGTGATGTCCCAATGGGTTCGTTCCACGCCCGCCGCGACGAGTTCTCCTGCATAGGAGTCGGCTGCCAGCCCTGTGAGCCCGATCAGCTCGGCTGCCCAGAAACCCAACAGCCGGTCCCGGCGGGTCCGGATACGGAATGCCATCTCCTGATCGTGCTGGAAGGCAGCTTCGATCGCCTTTTCCCTCGAATCCAGAAATGTCATGTTTCCTCCATCCCGGCTTGCCGTGGCCGGTCAGTTCGACCAGAGAACGAGCGTGCGCGGATCCCGCATCACATCGCGCGTGGTGCCGCCAAAGATCCGCTCCCGCGTTCGATCGTGCGAATAGGCGCCCATGACGAGCAGATCCGCACATGCCTCGTCTGCGGCCATCATCAATGTCTCACCAATGGACAGGCCGATCGGTTTTCGAACTTCCGCTTCCGCCTTGAGGCCATGGCTCGCGAGATAGGTCTGCACTGGCTCGAGCGGCGGGGTCGCGCCATGCTCCTCGACCGCGAGCACAGTGATCTTCCGGCACCCGTCGAGAAGAGGCAGGGCACCCGCGACTGCCCTTGCCGCCTGGGGAGTATCGTTCCAGGCGATCAGGGCCGACCCGCAGCGGTTCAAGATGGTTCGGCCGGGAACCAGAAGGACGGGGCGCCCGGTGGTCAGCAGCGCCGCCTCGAAGATCCGGTCGGCAACCGAGGGGCGGCCGCGTTCGGCCTTCGCCACCACGATCAGGTCTGCGGCGCGGCCGGCTCGCCCGATCGCCTCGGCATAGGGTGTCGGGCATTCCGTCCAATGGACTGGAGCTGGCTCCACCGGGTCGTGGCTGTGCCGACACCGGATCCGATCCCGTTGCCGCCACTCCTCGAACCAGGCCCGGGCGCGGTCGGCTGAAGCGCGCACCTCCCTGCTCATCGTCTCGGCGAAGTCCTCCGTCCATCCCGGCGCGAAGATCTCGCCGAGGAAGCGGTCGGACGGGTCTGCCGGCCGGCAGAAGTAGAGGCACTCGAGCTCCGCCTTTTGCCGACGGGCGATGATCGCCGCGATATCCAGCATGTCGTCCCGCGGAGTACCCGCGAAGGGACTCAGGATCCGACGGATCGACATCTCAGATCTCCTTCTGTCGCGCGAACCGTCGAGGCCCCGTCGCCGCCTTGGGCGAGTTCCTCCAAGTGGTCCATCGCTTCGAGCGTGATCTCGTGCCGGCCGTGGACAGCGATCAGCCCCTGATCCCTCAATCGGCCGAATGTCCGGCTGATCGTCTCCAGAGTCAGGCCGAGATAGTCGGCGATCTCCGCCCGGGTCATCGGCAGTTGCACAGGGTTGGTCGAAAGGCCGAGGCGCCCCGCCCGGCCGCTGAGCTGCAGCAGGAATCCCGCCAAGCGCTCCAACGCCGATTTCTGGCCGAGCGACAGCATATGCTCCTGTGCTGCGGTCAGATCTCCGATCAGCCGCTCGCGAAGGGCGGTCCCCACTGCCGGGAGACGCCCCAGCAATGCCTCGAAGCGGGCGCGCTCGAAGCGGCACAGCCGGGCTTCGCCGATTGCGTCGACGCTGTAGGGATAGGCGCCCTGGACGGGGAGCCCGAAGAAATCACCGCTGAGAAGGAAGCCGACGATCTGCTGCCGGCCGTCCGGCAGTGCCTTCACCAGCTTCGCCGCGCCGGACACGATGTTGAAGGCGTGATCGGCGGGATCGCCCTTTGTGACGACGCGCTGGTGCGGACGCAGCCGGACCGTTTCGGCGATGTCGGCGAACTCCGTCAGGTGTTCATCCGAAACGCTGCCGCAGAGGCTTCGGCAGCGCGCCTCGCAGTTGCGACAGTCGTCGAGCGCCGATCGCGTCGCCGGAACCAGAAGCCTCAAGACGCCGGCTACCATCGAATGCTCCCCGACGAGTGCCATCTATTGCCATCGGCAATTCATCACCGGGTCGCCCCCGCGACTTTGATCTAGATCAATCAGCTCTCGTCCAAGGCGTGGCGGAGATGTCGCAGGACCGCGCTCCGAGCGCGAGCGTGGCCGGCGGCCTCGAGCCGGGCGTCGATGTCGAGCAGAAGCCGGGCCCGTTCGTTGTGCCAGTCGAGCGCCGCGACCGCCTCCGGCAGGATGCGCGGTCTCTGCTGCATCGGGATGAGCTCGGCCCCGCCGACGCGAAGGGTGTAGCCGTCGTCGAGCTGCGGCACGATCACCGCCGGCGCGGAATCGAGGCTCTTGACCACTCGTTCCCGCAGCGCCCCGAGCGCCGGCCGCTCGCCATGCACCAGGAACACGGCGCCGCGGATCGGCGTGCGATCGGCGATCCAGCGCGCGAGTTCCGGCCCATCGGCATGTCCGGAATAGTCCTCGATCATCCGGATCCGCGCCCGTACCTGAAAGTCCTCGCCCTGGATCCGCACGGCCTTGGCGCCGTCCTGCAGCAGCCGGCCGAGCGTGCCCTGCGCCTGAAAGCCGGTCAGCAAAACGGTGGCGGCTGGATTCCAGAGATGACGCTTCAGGTGATGCCGGATGCGGCCGGCGTCGCACATGCCGCTGGCGGCGATGACGATCCTGAACCCGTCCACGCCATTGATCGCCCGGCTCTGATCCGCCGTCTCGGCGAAATGGATCTGCTTCGATCGCAGCGCCCGGGCGAAGTCCGGCCCATCCTCCAGCGCCTTGTGGTTCTGCAGGAACACATCGGTGGCCCGGATGGCGAGTGGCGAATCGACATAGATCGGCGATGGCGGCACGACGCCCTCCCCCATCAGCCGCACGAGATCGAGGATGAGCTCCTGGGTCCGTTCCACCGCAAAGGCGGGAATGATCAGTACGCCTTGCGGCGTCATCGCCTCCCGGATCTCGGCCGCGAGGTGGGCGCGCCGTGTCTCGGGCGTGATCTCCGGCCGGTCCACATCACCATAGGTCGCTTCGCAGACAAGGATGTCGATGTCCGCTGGCGCCCGAGCGTCGGGCTGGAGCATCTTGGCATCGGGACCGAGGTCGCCGGACACCAGGAGGCGAAGGGGCCTGCCCTCCTCGCCCGCGAGCTCGACCTCGATCGACGCCGATCCCAGGATGTGCCCCGCATTCCAGTAGCGGACGCGGATGCCAGGAAGCGGCTCGAACCACGCCTCGTATCCGACCGCACGGAAGGCCGCGAGGGTCGTCTCCGCATCCGCCACGGTGTAGATCGGTGTCACCTTCGCCCGGCCCCGCCGCTGGTTTCTCTGGTTCAGCGTGAGCACCTCCGACTCCTGGATGTGGCCGGCATCGGGCAGCATCACACCGCAGAGATCGATCGTGCCGGAGGTAGCGTAGACCGGCCCGCGGAAGCCCTCACGGACGAGCTTTGGGATCAGGCCGCTGTGATCGATGTGGGCATGGGTCAAGAGAACGCAGTCGATCTGGTCCGGCCGGAAGGGAAAGGGGATGTAGTTGAGTCCTTTGAGCGTTTTCGTTCCCTGGAACAACCCGCAGTCGATCAGGATACGGCCGCTGTCGGCCTCGAGCAGGAGACAGGAGCCGGTGACGGTGCCGGCCGCGCCGTGGAAATGCAGGGCGGGTGTCATGAAGAGCCTCGTCAAGCGGGCGCGGCGCGCCAACGGCGATCGGTGTCGTCGGCGCGCCGCTGTTGCCGTCGAATGGCAGATCTAGCCAACGAGCAGATGATCCTCGACCGCGGTGACCCCGGGGGCGGACCAGGCGGCCCGTTCCGCCGTGTTGCGTTCCGCCCAGTTCCGCACCCGGCCATTCAGGGTGATGGTGCCGTCCACAGCCGAAACCCGGATTTCGCCGGCATCGAGAACCGCGTTCCGCCGGAACGCATCCTCGATCTTCTGCTTGACGTCCGCGGCGCGGACCGCCGGCTGAACTTTGATCAGGTTCATCAGGCCCACGACGCCGCTCAGCTTCTGGATGTCGGCCGCCGCCGCACCTCGCTGGTAGTCCCAGTCGACGCTGCCGGTGAGGGTCACCCACCCCTTCTCCACCTTGACCGAGATCCGCCCGGGCGGCACCGACACGTCCCATTGCAGGATGCGCACCGCCCGCTCGGCGATCTCGTCGTCCTTCGTCTTCTTGGCGTAGGACGGGCGCACCTCGATCTCCTCGGCGATGCCGCGCACGCCGGTCACGCGCTGGGCCGCTCGTTCCGCCGCCAGCTTCTCCGCATAGGTCGTCACATGCCCGGTGAGCGTCACCACGCCGTTGTCGGCGGCGACGCCGATATGGGTGGCGTCGAAGGTAGGATCCCACGCCAGCTCATTGAGCACGGTCCGCCGAAGGTCCTCGTTCTTACCGGTCATCACCAGCCTCCGTTGTAAGGGTTGACGGACAATGCCTAACGCTGCTGCCGCGGATCAGCATTGACCCAGATCAACTCGGCTATCGGGCTCCGGCGAGATCTCACAACCAAAGGAGGCCCACGCTGGCGTCGGCGCGGGCCTGTGTCCGGGAATCCCAGCCGATCAATGCGCCAGGAGGACGCCGATACGCGCCTGCTCGATCACGTCGCGAGTGGTACCGCCGAAGATCGCCTCCCTCACCCGGCTGTGGGTGTAGGCGCCCATGACCAGGAGTCCGGCCTGCATGCGATCCACCTCGTCGAGCAGCACCTGCCCGACGGTGCGGTTCTCGAGGGACTTGGCCTCGGTCTCAGCCAAGATGCCGTGCCGCTGGAAATAGGCCCGGATCGGGTCGAGCTGGACGTCCTGCCCGGCCTCGTCCTGCACGGTGACCACCTTGACCCACTTGCGGTCGCGCAAGAGCGGTAGCGCCCCCGCCACCGCACGCGCGGACTGCACGCTGTCGTTCCAGGCGACGAGGACGGTGTCGGTGCGGCTGAGGAACGGCGTGTCGGGCACCATCAGCACCGGCCGCCCGGACGCCAGAAGTGCATCCTTGAAGATCTCCCGCGACCAAGCCGTCGCGGTATTCTCCGGGCCGTGGGTGACGATGAGATCGGACACCCGACAGGCGGCGCCGATCACGTCGCTGTTGACGCCCGTCTCGTCGCGCCAAGTGACCGTCGGTGTATCAGATTCGCCGCCAACGTGGTTGCGGTGACGCCAGCCGTCGAAATAGTGGCGGGCGGCTCCGGCGGCCTCCTTCACCTGAGCCTCGATCTCGGCTTGGTACTGTTCGCTCCAGGCGCCGTAGTCGAACTCCCAACCCGGGAAATTGCCCACGATGGAGGGGTGCAGATACAGCACCTCGACCGCGGCGGTCTGCTCCCGCGCCATCGCCAGCGCGGCGTCCAGGAGGCTGTCGTCGTTGAGCTTGCCCGCCACGGGCACCAGGATCTTACGGATCGGCATGGCCATCTCCTGCATTCCAAGGGTGCGCCGCGGTCTGCCGGAGGATTGCCGCCGGTCGCACACAGCATCCTGCTGGGCGTCGAGCCAACCGGCTTTGAGATGGATCAAGCGCCGAAGGCGATCGTCACTCGCACGAGCTCCGGCTCGTCCGGCACGATTTCGCGCTTGAAGCCCAGCTCCTCGGCCATGCGCAGCATGGTGGCGTTCTCGCGCAGGATCTCGCCGGAGATCTGCGCCAGCCCTCGACCACGGGCATAGGCGATGATCTCGGTCATCAGCCGATAGCCCAGTCCCTGGCCCTTCAGATCCGAGCGCACCATGATGCCGTATTCGGCGGTGACGTTGTCCGGATCGGCGACGATGCGCACGGTGCCGAGGAGCACAGGGTGCCCGTCCTCCTTCGCCTCGGCCACCAGCGCCATCTCGCGGTCGTAGTCGATCTGGGTCAGACGGGCGGCGAATTCATGGTCCAGCCGCATCGGAGCGAAGAAGCGCAGCCGGATGTCTTCCGGGCTCGATCGCTGCAGCATCTCGCGCATCGCCAGCTCGTCCTCCGGCCGCACCGGCCGCAAGGTGAACTCGTGCCCGTCCCGAAGCGTGAGGTGCTGCACCAGATGCTGCGGATAGGGTCGGATGGCGAGACGCGGCGTGCCCGGAGGGAGCGGCGGCTGCACCCGAATCCGAGCGTCGAGCGCCAGGACACCGTCCCCATCCGCCAGGAGGGGGTTGATGTCGAGCTCCACCACCTCGGACAGGTCGGCGGCGAGCTGCGACAGCTTCACCAGGGTGGACGCCACCGCGGCGAGATCGGCTTTGGGGCGGGCGCGGTAGCCCTGCAGCAGGCGCCACACCCGGGTGCGCGCCATCAGGTCTCGGGCCAGCACGACATTCAACGGCGGCAGGGCGACGGCAGTGTCGCGGAGCACCTCGACCGCGGTGCCGCCATGGCCAAACAGGATGATCGGGCCGAATAGCCGGTCCTGGCCGATGCCAAGGATCAACTCGTGCGCGTCCGGCTTGCGCGCCATTTCCTGCACGGTGAGGCCGAGCAGCCGGGCCTGGGGCGCGGCCTTGCCGATGGTCGCGAGCATCTCCCGCGCCGCCACCCGCACCTGTTCCGGCCCCTGCAGGTTGAGCCTCACTCCGCCAAGATCGGATTTGTGGGTGATGTCCGGCGACAGGATCTTCAGCGCCACCGGTCCTGCGAAGCCGGCCGCGGCCTCTGCGGCGGCGTCCGGATCTGCGGCAACGCTGCGGGTTCGT
>NZ_JASATH010000144.1:0-21677 GCF_038440215.1 Inquilinus sp. OTU3971
CATCTCGGGGGCTCGCAACGAGATCGGCCGAAAGCAAAATGAGTCCCCCCTCCCCTTGCGGGAGGGGGGTAGGGGGAGGGGGTTTTCGACACCAGAGCCGGCCTGAAACCTGGCGATCTGACCCCGGCGGCGAAGTCTGTCCTTTGCGCATTCGCGCGCGGACCCCTCCCCCTGCCCCCCTCCCGCAAGGGGAGGGGGGACTATAAAAGGTTGGGTCTCAGCCGTTTTGAAAAGGTCTCGCAAGCGGGAGAGGCAACGCGACTTCCTCAGGCGGTTGCTCTCGAGATCACGCCTCCCGCGCCGCCCACAGCAGCCCGCGATGCAGGATGGTCTTCATCGACCGGTTCTCGAACTCCTCCACCCGGTGGCCGAGCGCGCTGTAGAACACCCGGCCGGCGCCGTGCCGGCGCTTCCACACCACCGGCATGGTGTGGCCGGCGATCCAGGGTGCGTGCTCGCCGGTGAAGGTGGTCTCGGCCAGCACCTCGTTGTTCGGGTCGACATGCATGTAGTACTGCTCGGACCGGTAGGCGAAATCCTCGATCCCCTGCATCACCGGATCGTCCGGCCGGGTCACCCGCACCTGGTAGTCGATGATGTTGCCGGGATGGGCCACCCACTGGCCGCCGGTCATGAACTGGTAGGCGACCTCGTTGCGGAAGGCGTCGCACATGCCGCCGTGGAAGCCGGCCAGGCCGACCCCGCTCTCGACCGCGGCGGTCAGGTTGGTGACCTCCTCCTTCTCCATGGTCGACATGGTGTAGATCGGCACGATCAGGTGCATGTCCTTCAAGGCCGGGTCGGCGAAGGCCTCGGTGGTGTCCTCGATGAACACTTCGAAGCCGTCGCCGCGCAACATCCCGGCGACCTCATCCGCGCATTCCTTGGGGGTGTGGCCGTTCCAGCCGCCCCAGACGATCAGCGCCTGCCTCGTCATCGCTTCCTCTCCTTTTCTCAGGCGGCCCGGCCGAAGGCGGGCTCCACCGGCATCGGTTCCGGCCGCTCGCAGCGGCTTTCGATCTCGATCGGACGGCCCTCGCGGCCGGACCGCTCCACCGCCTCCATCACCTCCAGCACATGGAAGGCCAGCTCCGCATTGGCGCGGTGCGGCCGGCCGGTGCGGATGGCGTGGGCCAGGTCGGCCACGCCGATGATCCGGTAGTTGCCATCGCCATAGGCATGGCCGGTCGCCTCGGCCTTCCACTCGGTGCGGTCGACGGAGACCAGCACCTCGCCGCCGAAAATATTCGGGTCCGGCACGCTCAGCGACGCCGTCTCGCCATAGATCTCGATCGGCGCGTGGCGGTGGGCCGGGATGTCGAAGCTCATCACCATGGTGACCACGGCGCCGGAGGCGAAGGCCAGCGTGCCGGTGATGTGGGTCGGGGTGCCGACCGGCACCACCTGGCCGGCGCGCGGACCGCTGACGATGCGGCGCTCGGTGTAGGCGGCGGCGACCGTCCCGGTCACCCGCGCCACCGGGCCCAGCATGTTGACCAGCGTGGTCAGGTAGTAGGGGCCCATGTCGAACAGCGGGCCGCCGCCCTTGGCATAGTAGAAGTCCGGGTTGGGGTGCCAGCGCTCATGCCCCGGCACCATCATGAAGGCGGTGCCGGCGACCGGCCGGCCGATCCGCCCGGCATCGATCAGGGCGCGCGCCGTCTGCTGCCCGGCGCCGAGGAAGGTGTCGGGGGCGCTGCCGACGCGCACGCCCCTGGCCTTGGCAGCGTCCAGCAGGGTGCGGCCCTCGGCGACGCTGACCGCCAGCGGTTTCTCCGCATGCACATGCTTGCCGGCGGCGATCGCCTGCAGCCCGACCGGCACATGCGCCTGCGGCGTGGTCAGGTTCAGCACGATCTCGATCCCGGGATCGGCCAGCAGCTGCTCGATGCTCAGCGCCGCGATGCCGAACTCGGCCGCCTTGGCCTGCGCCGCCTCCTGGTTCAGGTCGGCGCAGGCGCGGACCTGCAGGATCGGGAAGTTCGGCGCTGCCTTCAGATAGGCGCCGCTGATCACGCCGCAGCCGATGATGCCGACGCCGACCGGTCTCTCGCTCATGGTCCTCTCCGCTATCGGGGCATGCCCTGGCCGTTCCAGGGCGCTTCGTAGAGCTGCCGCAGCACCAGGCTGGCCGCACCGCGGGCCCAGGCGTCGTCGCTCCATTCATGCAGGATGATCTCGGTGCCGCGCCGGATCGGCGTCGGCACGATACGGTCGATGGTGGCCAGCAGCGCCGGCTCCATCAGGTCGCGGGCCTGGATCGCACTGCCGGCCACGATCACCTTGGGCGGGCTGTGCAGCGTGATCAGGTTGCCGACGGCGAAACCCAGGATGGCGCCGGCCTCCTCGAACAAGGCGCGGATCTCGGCCCGCCCGGCCCGCGCCATGTCGCGCAGCCGGCCGATGGCGCGCGGATCCTCCGGCGCGATCGGCCCGGCCTCGGCGCCCAGCAGGGCCCGGGCGCGGGTGACGATGCCGTGGTCGGAGACATAGGCGTCGATGCAGCCACGCTGGCCGCAGCGGCAGGGCAGCCCGTCCAGGGCCATCTTGGTGTGGCCGAACTCCGTCCCCATTCCGGCGGCGCCGCGATGCACGTCGCCGTTCAGGAACAGGCCGAGCCCGACCGAATCCTCGACCGTGACCACGGCGAAGGTGTCGCTGTCGCGGCCCTGGCCGAACCAGTGCTCGGCCAGGGTGACCAGATGCACGTCGTTCTCGACGATGGTGCGGACGCCCAGCCGTTCCTGCACCATCCCGGCCAGCGGCACGTCCGGCGCGCCCAGGATCGGGGTCCAGATGCAGGTCCCGCTGCGGCCGTCGATGAAGCCGGGCAGGCCGATGCCGATGCCGCCCAGCCGGTCGAGGCCGAGATCGGCGTCGCCGACGCAGCGGCGGATGCCGTCCTCCAGGATGTCGGCCACCACTTCCGGCGCCTGGCGGGCGACGCGGATCGGCAGCGACATGGTCCGAACCACATCGGCCTTGTAGTCGGTGACGGCGATGCTGATCTGGTGCGGCGCCAGCTTGACGCCGCAGACGAAGGCGGCCTCGCGGTTCAGCTCCAGCATCACCCGCGGCCGGCCGCGCGCCGCGGTGCCGACGCCCTCGACCGCCCGGGCCAGCACCAGATTCTCCTCGATCAGCCCGCCGGTGATGGCCGAAATGGTGGCCGGCGCCAGCTCGGTGCGCTGCACGATCTCGACCCGCGAGATCGGACCAAAGCGCCGCACCACGTCCAGCACATGGAAGCGGTTGATCGCCCGCATCAGCTCCGGATCGGCGGTCTTCATTCTGTCAGGATCCGAATTTTATGGTGCGGCGCACCATGCCGGGACTTTCGGTGCGGTTGGGGGCGAACG
The DNA here is from genome assembly GCF_038440215.1 of Inquilinus sp. OTU3971. Taxonomy (NCBI): domain Bacteria; kingdom Pseudomonadati; phylum Pseudomonadota; class Alphaproteobacteria; order Rhodospirillales; family Rhodospirillaceae; genus Inquilinus; species Inquilinus sp. OTU3971. The sequence continues at coordinate 3,360 of NZ_JASATH010000144.1, forward strand.
GCCTCGCCTGGTCTCGATTCAGCGCTTCCATCCCCTCCGCCGGGCCATATTGTTTCGAATTCTCGGCAATCATCCGATTTTTCGATCTTGACAGGTCCCACCCTAGCCGGTCTGATAAATTCGTAAAACGAAAAAATTAGCTGCCGTTCGTCCGGATGCGGCAATCGGGGAGAAAAGCACATGGAGAGGCCTCGCTTCGCCACCCGCAGCGACCTGACCGCCGCCGCGGAGGTGGCCGTGGCCGTCCCGCCAGTGGCAATGTTCTTCCCGATGCAGCGCCACTTCATCGCCGGCCTGACCATGGGGGCGGTGAAGGGCTGATGACACTCTCGACAGACGGAAACACAGGCATGGGTACGGAAGCGAAGCTGCGTTGGGGCATTCTCGGGCCGGGACGGATCGCCCGGGACTTCGCCGGGGGCGTGGCCCGGTCGCGCACCGGGCGGCTGGTGGCGATCGGCACGCGCGATGCGGCCAGGCCGGGGCTGGCCGAGGCCTTCCCCGGCGCCCGGATCCATGCCGGCTACGAGGCGCTGCTGGCTGACCCCGAGGTCGACGCCGTCTACATCGCCACGCCGCATCCGGGCCATGTGCATTGGGGCATCCGCGCCGCCGAGGCCGGCAAGCACGTGCTGTGCGAGAAGCCGATCGCGGTCAACGCCTATGACGCCATGGCGCTGGTCGACGCGGCGCGCCGGGCGGGCGTCTTTCTGGCCGAGGCCTACATGTACCGCGCCCATCCGCAGACCCGGCGGCTGGCGGAGCTGGTGGCGGGCGGCGCGATCGGCGAGGTGCGCATGATCCAGGCCAGCTTCGGCTTCGCTGCCAAGTTCAACGCCGAGCATCGCCTGTTCGCCAACGACCTGGCCGGCGGCGGCATCCTCGACGTCGGCGGCTATCCGGTGTCGATGGCGCGGCTGGTCGCCGGCGCCGCCTCGGGCAAGCCGTTCCTCGACCCGGTGAAGGTCACCGGCGCCGGCCATCTCGGCCGCAGCGGCGTCGACGAATGGACCGCGGCGGTGCTGGAGTTTCCGGGCGGCATCGTCGCCCAGGTGGCCACCGGCGTGTCGCTGGCGCTCGAGAACACGGTTCGGATCTTCGGCACCGAGGGGAGGATCGAGGTCGCCTCGCCCTGGTTCTGCAGCGGCAAGGAGGGCGGCAGCAGCGCCATCGTCATCACCCGGGCCGACGGGACGTCCGAGACCGTGGCGATCGAGGAGCCGGGCTGGCTCTACGCCTTCGAGGCCGATGCCGTCGGCGATGCGGTGGCGGCCGGGCAGCGCGAGGCGGCCTTCATGACCCCGGCCGACAGCCTGGGCAACCTGAAGACCATGGATGCCTGGCGCGCCGCGATCGGCCTGGAATATGCGCTGGAGACGCCGGCCCGCCGCACCGGCCCGGTCGACGGCCGGCCGCTCAAGGCCGGCGCCATGCGCCGGATCGATCTGCCCGGCGCCGCCCGCCCGGCCTCGGCCCTGGCGATCGGCGCCGTCGGGATCGAGAACATCAGCCAGGCCGGGATGCTGTTCGACCGCTTCTTCGAGCGCGGCGGCAACACCTTCGACACCGCCTGGATCTACCGCGCCGGCGGCTCCGACCGGGTGCTCGGCCAGTGGCTGGCCAGCCGCGGCGTGCGCGACGAGGTGGTGCTGATCGGCAAGGGCGCGCATGCGCCGCTGTGCTACCCCGACGTGATCCCGCGCCAGCTGACGGAATCGCTCGACCGGCTGCACACCGGCCGGCTCGACCTCTATCTGATGCATCGCGACAACCCGGACATCCCGGTCGGCGAGTTCGTCGACGTGCTGGACGCCGAGATCCGGGCCGGCCGCATCGGCTCCTGGGGCGGGTCGAACTGGACGCGAGAGCGGCTGGACGAGGCGATCGCCTACGCCGAGGCCAACGGCAAGGCGGCGCCGGCCACGGTCAGCAACAATTTCAGCCTGGCGGAGATGGTCCAGCCGGTCTGGCCCGGCTGCATCGCCGCGGCGGATGCGGAGTGGAAGGCCTGGCTGCGGCAGCGGCGGATGCCGCTCCTGGCCTGGTCCAGCCAGGCCCGCGGCTTCTTCACCGACCGCGCCGGCCGCGACAAGCAGCAGGATCCGGAGCTGGTGCGCTGCTGGTACGGCGAGGCGAATTTCCGCCGCCGCGACCGTGCGGCCGAGCTCGGCGCCAAGCGGGGCCGCTCGGCGAACCAGGTGGCCCTGGCCTATTGCCTGCACCAGGACTTCCCGGTGCTGCCGCTGATCGGCCCGCTGACGCTGGAGGAGCTGGAGGATTCGCTGCAGGCGCTCGACATCGCGCTGACGCCCGAGGAGGTGCGCTGGCTCGAAGGGTAGACGTCGTTCCAGTCAATCCGCCGTCGGCAGCGGCGGCGGAAACAGGGAGGAGACAATCATGAACAAGATGCTGTCGGGCCTTGCGGCTTTCGCCGCCGCGGGCCTTCTGTCCGGCGCCGCCATGGCCGACGTCACGGTCAAATGGCTGCACATCGAGAACACGCCGGGCACGGTCGCCTGGATGGAGAGCGTCGCTCGCGCCTATGAGGCGGCGCATCCCGGCGTCACCATCCAGATGCAGTATCTGGAGAACGAGGCCTACAAGGCCAAGCTGCCGACCACGCTGCAATCCGCCGATCGCCCGAACATCATCTACAGCTGGGGCGGCGGCGTGCTGCGCGACCAGATCAAGGCCGGGGTGATCGAGGACCTGACCGACGCGGTGAAGGGCGAATGGGCCGACCGGATCAGCCCGGCCGCGCTCGAGGCCTTCACCGTCGACGGCCATGTCTGGGGCGTGCCGGTGCTGGCCTCGCAGGTCGGCTTCTGGTTCAACAAGCCACTCTTGGCCAAGGCCGGGGTCAAGGCCGAGGACATCAAGAGCTGGGACGACCTGCTGTCGGCGGTGAAGACGATCAAGGCCGCCGGCATCGTGCCGCTGGCGACCGGCGGCGCCGACAAATGGCCGATCCATTTCTACTGGACCCTGCTGGCCATGCGGATCGGCGGCAAGGACGCGTTCCAGGCCGCCTACAACCAGTCCGGCGACGGCTTCGACGGGCCGGTCTTCGTCAAGGCCGGCGAGCAGCTGAAGGCGTTGGCGGCGCTGGAGCCGTTCGAGCCCGGCTATCTCGGCCTGACCAACCCGCAGGCCGCCGGCTATTTCGGCGACGGCAAGGCCGCGATGCACCTGATGGGCAACTGGGACTATCTGAACAGCAAGAAGAACAGCGCCTCCGGCAAGGGCATCCCGGATGCGGAGCTCGGCTGGTTCCCGTTCCCGACAGTGGCCGGCGGTGCCGGTCAGCCGACCGACGTGCTCGGCGGCGTCAATGGCTGGCTGGTGACCAAAGGCTCGCCGCCGGAGGCGGTCGACTTCCTGAAGTTCCTGTCGAACAAGGAGAACCAGGAGAAGGCGGCGGAGCTCGGCGTCTACATCCCGGTGAACAAGGGCACGGCCGAGAAGCTGAAGAACCCGTATTTCCGGCAGATGGCGGAGAACATCGCCAAGTCGGGCTATTTCCAGGTGTTCTACGACCAGATGCTGGGCGCCAATGTCGGCCGGGTGGTGAACGACGTCACCACCGACATCGCCTCCGGCGCGACCGATCCGGAGGACGCGGCCGCCCAGGTCCAGGAAGCCTGGGAGATGCGGTGAGCCGGATGGAGAGGTCGGTGCGTTTCCGAGACGAATGGCTGCGTGAAGCCATGAAGCGGTCGCCATTCCTTTCCTTGTCCCCCCTCCCCTTGCGGGAGGGGAGTAGGGGGAGGGGGCTGCGCGCGTCTGCGCGCGAATGGTCGGGAGCGCACTTGCCGTCGAGACTGTCCTGCCGGATTCCATGGCCAGCTCGGGCCGAGGAAACCCCCTCCCCCTACCCCCCTCCCGCAAGGGGAGGGGGGACTCAGGTAGAGTCGGTCCTCAAGAGGGCACGCCAATGACGGCCGCGACCCTCACCCATGATCATGCCGCCGTCCGGCGCCGCCGCGTGGCGCTGCGGACGCAGGTGGCGCCGGTGGTGCTGATGCTGGTGCCGGCCCTCGCCCTGTTCACGATCTTCGTGATCCTGCCGATGGGCGAGGCCGGGTTCTACAGCCTGTTCAAATGGAACGGCTATGGCAGCCCCCAGGATTTCGTCGGGCTCCGAAACTTCGAGCTGCTGCTGCGCAACCGCACCTTCTGGTCGGCGCTGACCAACACCGGGCTGATCATCGCGGTGTCGCTGGCGATCCAGCTGCCCCTGGCCCTGGCCATGGCGCTGCTGCTGGCCGAGAAGCTGCGCGGCCGGGTGGCGTTCCGGATGGTGTTCTTCCTGCCCTACATCCTGGCCGAGGTCGCGACCGGGCTGATCTGGCAGTTCCTCTATGACGGCCAGTATGGCGCGGTCGCGCTGATCTGGGGCTGGTTCGGGGCCCAGGCGCCCTTCGTCCTGGCCGACCGCACCCTGGCGATGGCGGCGGTGCTGGTGCTGGTGGTGTGGAAGTATTTCGGCTTCCACATGATGATCTACATCGCCGGGCTGCAGGGCATCCCGTCCGAGATCATCGACGCGGCCCGGATCGACGGCGCCACGCCCTGGCAGATCGTGCGCCGGATCAAGATCCCGATGCTGTTCCCGACCATCCGCCTGTCGGTGTTCTTCTCTGTGGTCGGGGCGCTGCAGCTGTTCGACATGGTGATGGCGCTGACCCGGGGCGGCCCGTCCAACGCCACCCATTCGCTGGTGACCTATCTCTACACCTTCGGCCAGATGCGGATGGAGATCGGCTTCGGCAGCGCCGTCGGCGTGGTGCTGTTCCTGATCTGCGTCACCTTCTCGCTCGTCTACCGCCGCACCCTGATGCGAGGGGATTAGAGGCCATGGCCGCGCCCACGCTCCGCCCCTCCCTCCTGCCGCAATACCTGGTCCTGCTCGCGGTCGCCGGCATCGTCCTGGTGCCGCTGATCGCGGCGGCGCTGGGCGGGTTCAAGACGCTGGGCGAGCTGCGGGTCAACCCGCTGGGCCTGCCGGCCAGCTGGGCCGGCCCGGTCTACTGGGAGATCCTGGGCTCGGCGCGGCTCTGGCGCATGCTGTTCAACTCCGCCGTCATCGCCGGCCTCACCGTCGGGCTGGTGCTGGTCGTCGGCTCGATGGCGGCCTTCATCTTCGCCCATGTCGTGTTCTTCGGCAGCCGCATGCTGCTGAACTACCTCTTGCTGGGGCTGATGTTCCCGGCGGCGACGGCGATGCTGCCGCTGTTCATCCGGGTCCGCGACCTCGGCCTGCTCGATACCTATTGGGGCGTGGTGCTGCCGCAGGTCGCCTTCGGCCTGGGCATGGCAATCCTGATGCTGCGCGGCTTCTTCCGCCAGCTGCCGTATGAGCTGTGGGAGGCGGCGCGGGTCGACGGCTGCGGCTATTTCCAGTTCTACCTGCGGATCACCCTGCCGCTGTCGCGGCCGATCCTGGCGACCGTGGCGGTCTTCTCCCTGGTCGCCAGCTGGAACAGCTACCTGCTGCCGCTGATCATGTTCAACACGCCGGAGATGTATCCCTGGCCGCTCGGGATCATGAACTACCAGGGCGAGTATTCCACCGAGTGGAACAAGATCCTGGCCTTCGTCACCCTGACCCTGGCGCCGGCGATCGTGTTCTTCCTGCTGGCCCAGCGCCACATCGTCGCCGGCCTGGCCAAGGGGGCGGTGAAGGGGTAGGGCGGGCAGCAGGCCCGCCCACCGGTCACACCGGCCGGTCGCCGAGGATGGTGGCGCGGTGCATCACCCGCCGGTTCGGCAGGTAGTCGGCCAGGGCGTAGTGCTGGGTGCAGCGGTTGTCCCAGAAGGCGACGTCGCCCGCCTTCCAGCGCCAGCGCACGGTGAATTCCGGCTTGGCCACATGGTCGAACAGGAAGCGCAGCACCGCGTCGCTCTCCTTGGCCGAAAAGCCGAGGATCCGGGTGGTGAAGCCCTCGTTGACGAACAGCCCCTTGCGGCCGGTCGCCGGATGGGTGCGCACCACCGGGTGGATCACCGGCGGGTTCTTGTCGCGCGCGATCTGCCAGCGCTCGCGCTCCTCCGGCGCGGTGAACCGCTCTGGCGGGAAGGATTTGGCGAAGTCGTGCAGCGCCGTCAGCCCGGTGAGGAAGGCCTGCCAGGGCGCGGCCAGCGCTTCGAAGGCGGCGATGCTGCTGGACCAGCTGGTGTCGCCGCCGAAGGGCGGCAGCTGCTTCGCCGCCAGCACCGCGCCCAGCGGCGGGGTCTCGATGAAGGTGACGTCGGTGTGCCAGTTGTCGTTGTCCGGCTGGTTGTCCGGATGGGTGTCGAGGATGATGATCTCCGGCACCTCCTTCACATGCGGATAGACCGGGTGGACATGCAGCGCGCCGAAGCGGGCGGCGAAGTCGCGCTGCGCCGCCGGAGTCAGCTCCTGGTCTTCGAAGAACAGCACGTGATGCTGCAGCAGGGCGCGGTTGATCGCGGCGATGGTGGCGTCGCCCAGCGGCTGCGCCAGGTTGATGCCGCGCATCACGGCACCGATGGCGGGGTTCAGCGGCTGGACGGAGAGGAGGGTCGACAGGCTGTCGGGCATGGCGGGACCTCTCTGTTGTTGGTTGTCTTCGGTCGGAACGGGTGTCAGCCGCGCCCGTGCCAGGGCGTCAGCCGGCGCTGCAGCAGGCGCAGCAGATATTCCAGCAGGAAGGCGATCGCGGCGATCACCAGGGTGCCCAGCACCACCACATCGGTGACCAGGAACTGCGCCGCGCTCTGGATCATGAAGCCGAGGCCGCTGGTGGCGGCGACCAGCTCGGCCGCCACCAGGGTCGACCAGCCGATGCCGAGGCCGATGCGCACCCCGGTCAGGATCTCCGGCAGTGCGTTCGGCAGGATGACATGGCGCAGCAGCTGGGCCCGGGTGGCGCCCAGCGAGCGGGCGGCGCGCAGCCGGTCGGACGGCACGGCGCGCACCCCGGCCGCGGTCGAGATCGCGATCGGGGCGAAGATGGCGAGGAAGATCACCAGGACCTTCGAGGTATCGCCGATGCCGAACCAGATCACGATCAGCGGCAGATAGGCCAAGGGCGGGATCGGCCGGTAGAACTCGATCAGCGGATCGAGGATGCCGTGCGCCACCCGGCTGGTGCCGATGGCGATGCCGACCGGAATCGCGACCACCAGCGCCAGCGCCAGGGCGGCGAAGACGCGGCCCAGGCTGGCGGCGAGGTGCTGCAGCAGCGTCGCATCGGCGAAGCCGGTGGCGGCCGTGGTGACGAGCTTGCCGAGCACCGCCTGCGGCGTCGGCAGGAACAGGGACGGGACGAGGCCGAGATTGGAGACGATCCCCCACAGGAGGAGGAGGCCCGCCACAGTGGCGAGGCTGATCAGCCTCGTCCCGCGGCCCTTGGCGCTTCCGGGGCGCCGCTGCGGGACCGGTCCCCTGCGGACAGGGGACGGCGCCGGTTTCTGGAGCACGATGTCCGCCAATTCAGGCCGCCTCGCACTCGAAGATCACATCCATCACCCGCTCGCGCAGGGCGATGAAGCCGGGGTCGGACTTGATCCGGCGCGCCGGCTCGCCGCTACAGTAGCGGCGGCCGAAATCCAGCCGTAGCTCCTCGACGATGCGGCCGGGCCGCGGTGACATCACGATCAGCCGGGTCGCCAGGAACAGGGCTTCCTCGATGCTGTGGGTGATCAGGAACAGGCTCTTGCCGGTGCGGTGCCACAGGTCCAGCAGCAGCTCCTGCATCCGCTCCCGCGTCAGCGCGTCGAGCGCGCCCAGCGGCTCGTCCAGCAGCAGCACCTCGGGGTCGGCGGCCAGCGCCCGGGCCAGGCCGACCCGCTGCTTCATGCCGCCCGACAGCTCCCACAGCCGCTGCCGCTCGAAGCCTTCCAGCCCGACCAGCCGCAGGATGCGCCGGGCCCGGTCGTCGCGCTCGGCCGGCGGAATGCCGCGCAGCCGCAGCGCAAAGCCGACATTGCCCAGCACGTCAAGCCAGGGGAACAGGGCGTCGTCCTGGAAGACGACGCCCCGCTCCACCCCAGGGCCGGTCACACGAACGCCGCCGAGTGTGACCGTCCCTGCCTCTGGCGCCAGGAAGCCCGCCATCAGGTTCAACAGCGTGGTCTTGCCGCATCCCGACCGGCCGAGGGCGACGACGAATTCGCCCGGCTCGATCGCGAGGGTGATCCGGTCCAGCGCGCGGACGTCGCCATCCGCCGCAGGATAGGTCACCGAAACGGCATTCACCGCCAGAACCGACATGGGCCTCTCCTGCGCCCGGTTCAGTTCGTCGCCCCAACCTGCGTATTGGGGGCCGTGGCGACGAAACGGGCGTCGACATAGGGCGCGTAATCCTCCAGCGCCTGGTCGATCTTGCCCTGCTCCTTCAGAAATGTCGCCGTGTCTGCGATCGCCTTGGCCGTGCCGCCGCCCAGCAGGGCCGGCCCGGCCTGCTCCGTCTTCACCGGGAAGACACTGCCCAGCAGCAGGGCCGGGATCTCCTCCGGCTTCGCCCCGGTCAGCTTGGCGATCTTGGCAACCTCTGCCGATGCCGCGCTCCAGGTCTTCGGGTCGGCGCGGTAGGCCGCGTATTGCTTCAGGGTCACGTCGGCGAAGGCCTGCACCGCCTTGGGATCCGCGTCGATCAGGTCGGCCCGGGCGATCCAGGCGTCGAAGGTCGGGGCGCCCCAGGACGCGACCTCGGTCGAGGTGACCAGGACCGTGCCGCTCTCCTTGATCTTGCCCAACGCAGGGTCCCAGACATAGGCGGCGTCGATGTCGCCGCGCTGCCAGGCCGCCGCGATCTCCGGCGGCCGCAGGTTCAGGATCCGGACCGAGGCCGGGTCGATGCCCCAATGCTTCAGCGCCGCCAGCAGGCTGTAATGGGTGGTCGAGACGAAGGGCACGGCCACCGCCTTGCCGGCCAGGTCGGCCGGCGTGTCGATGCCGGCGCCGTTGCGCACCACCAGCGCCTCGGCGTCGCCGATCCCGATCGCGACCAGGATGGTGCGGATCGGCAGCTCGCGGCTGGCCGCGGCGGCCAGCGGGCTGGACCCGACATAGCCGATCTGGACCCCGCCGGAGGCGATGGCGGCGATGACGTCGGCGCCGCTGTCGAATTTGCGCCATTCGACCGGGCGGCCGATGGCCTTCTCGTACAGGCCGTCGGCCTGCGCCACCTTCGCCGGCTCGACCGTGCTCTGATAGCCGATGGTCAGCGGCTCCTCGGCCCGGGCGTAGTTGCCGATGACCACGGCGGCCGCACCGGCCAGCAGGGACCATCGCAGGATCTGGACGAACATTCGGGACAATCCTCGAACGAGCAGGCGCACTCGCGGGGCCGGTCGCGCATCGAACCCGATCAGGGAGCGCGGATCAGTCGGCCGGGGCACCGTTATGGCAGAGGGGAAGGGGCGGGGCTCAGGCTTGGCCGCGACAGCCGGGATCGCAGATGAGAGACATGGGCTTCGACTCCTCGAGACCACGAACCCGGTCGTGGCGCTTAGCGTTTGGTGACGCGGCGCAAGCTTCACTGGAAATTGCCGCGGCGCGATCCAGGACAGGACCGACAGGACACAGGCTTTCACAATCTCCTGGATCAAGTCAACACGATTCAACAATGACGCTTCATGGTTGTTGATTAAATTACATGTTCTATAATGTATATCCTTCAAGGACTGCCCTCCTGGCCTTGTGACCGGATGGGCCGCAACCGGTCATTTCGGGTGCAAAATATTTTAGGCAAATCTGTGCATATCATGGTGTTCGGGCGTATGATGTCACCGTGGCGCAGTCGAGCCCATCCCTTCAGACCGAGCGGCCGCGAGCAGTTTCGACGGCATCGGCGGGCCGCTGGCCACGGGGAGATATTTTTCATGGCAATTATCAATGGCACCGCCGGCGCCGACAATTTGGTCGGGACAAGCGCCGCGGATCAGATCAACGGACTAGCCGGTAACGACACCATCAACGCAGGGACCCGGCCGACCGTCACCGGCTCCGGCATCGACGTGGTCGATGGCGGAACGGGCTTCGACACGCTGGTGGTCAACTGCTCCGGCGAGACCCAGTCGGTGCAGCTGTTCGCCGGCGGGTCGCCGACCTTCCAGGTCCGGTCGACCTCCGGCAATTTCTTCGTCGACGCCTACAATATGGAAGCGGTGAACTTCACCGGCGGCTCCGGCAACGATTCGATCGACACCGGCGAGCGGTCCGGGGCGGTGAATGGCGGTGCCGGCATCGACCATTGGTTCGCCAATCTGGGCGGGCTGTTCACCGGCGTGACCTTCACCCTGGGGACCACGACATCGATCGCCGCCGCGGGGCTGAGCTCGATCCTGAGCATCGAGCGCATCAGCCTGACCACCGGCGCCGGCAACGACACCATCACCGGCGGCGCCCAAGCCGACATCCTCTCGACCGGCGACGGCAACGACACCATCGACGCCAAGACGCGGCCGACGCTGGCCGGGTCCGGGACCGATGTCGTCGACGGCGGGCTGGACACCGACACGCTGGTCGTCAACGCCGCGGCCGAGACCCAGTCGGTGCAGCTGTTCACCGGCGGGTCGCCGACTTTCCAGGTGCGTTCGACCTCGAACAACTTCTACGTCGACGCCTACAACATGGAGGTGATCAAGTTCACCGGCGGCTCCGGCGCCGACCAGATCCACACCGGCACCCGGGGCGGGACGGTGAACGGCGGCGCCGGCATCGATTTCTGGGAGGCCGATCTGAGCGGGCTGGCCTCGGCCGTGGCGTTCCAACTGGGGACCACGACGTCGATCGCGGCGGCGGGGCTGACCTCGATCCTCGGGCTCGAACGGATCAGCCTGACCACCGGCAGCGGCAACGACAACATCATCGGCGGCACCCAGGCCGACACTATCAAGACCGGCAACGACATCGTCAACGCCAGGCTGCGGCCGACGGTGGCAGGGTCCGGCACCGATGTGGTCGACGGCGGCGCCGGCAGCGACACGCTGGTGGTCTATTGCGCGACCGAGACGCTGGGTGTGCAGCTGTTCACCGGCGGGTCGCCGACCTACCAGGTGCGCTCGGCCTCGAACAACTTCTACGTCGATGCCTACAACATGGAGGTTGTGCAGTTCACCGGCGGCTCCGGCGCGGACTTCATCCAGACCGGCACCCTCGGCGGAACGGTGAACGGCGGCGCCGGCATCGATCACTGGGATGCCGATCTGAGCGCGGTGGTCTCGGGCATCACCTTCACCCTGGGGACGACGACCTCGATCGCGGCGGCGGGGCTGACCTTGATCCTCGGGCTCGACCGCATCAAGCTGATCACCGGCGCCGGCAACGACGTGATCACCGGTGGCAGCCAGGCCGACGACATCAGGACAGGGGCCGGCAACGACACCATCGACGCCAAGACGCGGCCGACCGTGGCCGGGTCCGGGACCGACGTGGTCGACGGCGGCGCGGGCAGCGACACGCTGATCGTGAACGCCGCGGCCGAGACGCTGGGGGTGCAGCTGTTCACCGGCGGGTCGCCGACCTTCCAGCTGCGCTCGACCTCGAACAATTTCTACGTCGACGCCTACAACATGGAGGTCATCAAGGTCACCGGCGGCTCGGGGGCCGATTCGATCCAGACCGGCACCCGGGGCGGCACGGTCGACGGCGGCGCCGGCATCGACCACTGGCAGGCCGATCTCAGCGGGCTGGTCGCGGGCGTGACCTTCACCCTGGGGGCCACGACCTCGATCGCCGCGGCAGGGCTGACCTCGATCCTCGGGCTCGAGCGCATCACCCTGACCACCGGCGGCGGCAACGACGTGATCACCGGAGGCAGCCAGGCCGACAGCATCACCACCGGCGCCGGCAACGACAGCATCAATGCCAAGACCCGCCCCACGGCGGCGGGCTCCGGGACCGACGTGGTCGATGGCGGTACGGGCACCGATGCCCTGGTGGTCGACGCCTCGGCCGAGACCCAGTCTGTGCAGCTGTTCGCCGGCGGATCGCCGACCTTCCAGGTCCGGTCGACCGCCGGCAACTTCTATGTCGACGCCTACAACATGGAGACGGTGACGTTCCACGGCAGCAGCGCCGGCGACAGCATCACCGGCAACACCGGCGCCGACACCCTGAACGGCCGCGCCGGCGCCGATGCGATCGACGGCGGCCAGGGCGACGACAAGATCGACGGCGGCAGCGAGGCCGACTCGATCCGCGGCGGCCGCGGCGCCGATACGCTGACCGGCAGCACCGGCAACGACATGCTGGTGTACGGCACGGTGCTCGATTCCTGGGTGGCCGGCGCCAAGATCGACAGCGTCGCCGACTTCGTCAGCGGCTTCGACAAGTTCGACCTCTCGGGGATCGACGCCAACAACATCGGGGCGGACGGCAACCAGGCCTTCACCTTCATCGGCGGGGCTGGCTTCACCTTCGTCCGCGGCCAGCTGCGCTCGGCCGCCGGGGTGGTCGAGGCCGATGTGAACGGCGACGGCGTGGCCGATTTCCGAATCGTGCTGGCCAACGGCGCGGCTGCCGCCGCGGCTGATTTCGTGCTGTAGGGCGCGGCGCCGGGCCGGGGACGGCGGATCCGGGGGAAGCCGGCATCGCACTGCCGGATTCCCCTTCCGGCCGGGTCCGGCTATGGTCCGGCCATGCCCAGCCGGACCCGTCCCGAGGCCTCGCCCGCCCTTCTCGCCGTCACCGGCCTCGACCGGCCGGTGGCTCTGCGCCGCAATGCCCGGGCGCGGCGCCTCTCGCTCAAGCTCGACCCGGCGTCGGGCGAGGTCGTGGTGGTGGCGCCGCCACGGGTTCCGGCGCAGGTGATCGCCGATTTCGTCAACCGCCATGCCGAGTGGGTGCGCCGCCGCCGTGCCGCCATGCCGGGCCGGACCCCGTTCCACCCCGGCGCCGAGATCCCGATCCTCGGCACCCTGTACAAGATCGTCCACGACCCCGCGGCGGGCCGGGGCGTCCGCTGTGCCGATGGCGAACTCAGGGTTGGCGGTCCGGTCGACCATCTGGGCGCCCGGCTCGCCGCCTGGCTGCGGGCGGAGGCACGGTGCCAGCTCCTGATCCGCAGCCGCGCGGCGGCGCTCAGGCTCGGCGTCACCGTCGCCGCGGTGACGGTGCGCGACACCCGCAGCCGCTGGGGCAGCTGCGCCTCCAGCGGGCGGATCAGCTATTCCTGGCGCCTGCTGCTGGCGCCCGAATCCGTGCTCGACTATGTGGTCGCGCACGAGGTGGCGCATCTGGTCGAGATGAACCATTCCGCGCGCTTCTGGGCAGTGGTCGACCGGCTGCATCCGGAGCCCGACCGCTGCCGCGCCTGGCTGAAGGCCAAGGGACAGGGCCTGCATCTCTATGGCTGACCGGGTTGCCGGAGCCGGAGGCCTGCAGCCCTCGGCGATCATCGCCGTCGTCCTGACCCTGCTGACCGGCTTCGGGCCGATGTCGACGGATGTCTATCTGCCGTCGCTGCCGGCGCTGGTCACCGCCTTCGATACCGACGTCGCCACGGTGCAGCTCACCCTCAGCGTCTTCCTGGTCGGCTTCGCCGTGGCGCAGCTGGTCTACGGCCCGGTCTCGGACCGCTTCGGCCGGCGCCCGGCGATCCTGACCGGGGTGACCATCTTCACCGCCGCCAGCATCGCCTGCGCGCTCGCCACCTCGATCGAGATGCTGATCCTGTGCCGGTTCCTGCAGGCGCTCGGCGCCTGCTGCGGGCCGGTGCTGGGCCGTGCCGTGGTGCGCGACCTGTACGGGCCCGAACGCTCGGCCCGCATCCTCGCCTACATGTCGATGGCGATGGCCCTGGCGCCGGCGATCGGGCCGATCATCGGCGGCGTGCTGCAGCAGGAATTCGGCTGGCAGGCGACCTTCTGGCTGCTGGTCGGCTTCGGCGTGCTGATGCTGGCCTCGGTGCTCGGGCTGCTCGGCGAAAGCAACCGCCACCGCGACCCGCTGGCCACCAGCCCGACCCGGCTGGTCCGCAACTACGCCAGCCTGCTGCGCCACCGCCGCTACATCGGCTATGTCGCGATCGTCGCCTGCAGCTACAGCGCGATCTTCACCTTCATCTCGGGCTCGTCCTTCGTGCTGTCCGGCATGCTCGGCCTGTCGCCGCCGGTCTACGGCGCCTGCTTCGGCATCGTCTGCGTCGGCTATATCTGCGGCACCTTCGGCTCCGGCTGGCTGACGCTCAGGCTCGGCATCGACCGGATGATCGCAGCGGGGACCCTGGTGATGCTGGCCGGCGCCGCGGCAATGGCGGGGCTGGCCGTCGCCGGCGTGTTCACGGTCTGGGCGGTGGTCGGCCCGTTCTTCGTGGTGATGATCGGCGTCGGCCTGACCCTGCCCAACGCCATTGCCGGGGCGATCGCGCCGTTCCCGGCGATGGCCGGAACCGCCTCGGCGCTGATGGGCTTCCTGCAGATGACGCTGGCCGCCCTGGTCGGCATCGCCATCGGCCACGCCACCGGCAGCGACGGGCTGCCGATGGCAGTCGCCGTATTGCTGACAGCGCTCGGGGCGATGGCTGCGTTCCGGCTCCTGGTCAGAACGACTGTCGCCCGGTAAGGGGCGTCAGCGCCACATCCCGGCATCCGTGTGGGTGAAGTCGTCGCGACGCGTCGCTCCACGCTTCGTCCAGAATCTCGCTGGCGCTGCGTGGGTCCAGAAGGGGCCGGTTTGCGGCACGGCGTGTGATCGCGTTGACCTTCTCCATACCGACCGGAAGTGGACTCTGGACCGGGACAACGCCAAGCGCCTGCGCCTCGCGCTCGAGCGCGACGCGGATGACATCCTCGGGTTTCCGGCCGCTTCGGACGGCCATCAGGCGGGCGAGCTGTTCAGTCTCGCGAGGCAGGTGCAGCATGACGAAAGCCTCTCAATGCCATCAGAATATAGTGATCTTCGCGGTGTGATGACATGAATCCACGCGCTCGCGGCATGGCATCCGTGAGTATCTCCCGAAAAACCGGGTTTGGACGTGGGGGCGTCAGCCCTTCGAGCGGACGGCCAGCCGGAACGGCCTGATGTCGATCAACTGCCACACCCCGCCGGTGACATAGGGGTCGGCGGCGATGATGGCGTCCAGCGCCGCCCGGTCCGGCACCTCGTAGATGACGCTGGAGCCGATCATCCGGCCCTCGTCGTCCAGGATCGCGCCGCCGGCGATGATCACGCCCTCCTCGGCGTAGCGGCGGGCGCCGGCCAGATGCTGCTCGCGCGCCGCCAGGCGCCGGGCTGGGGCCTCGGCGTCGTCGCCATCCTTTGCCGTCACCAGGAACTGCATGGCTCTTCTCCTTCGTCGATCCGGCGAGCATAGCGGCGTTCGGCCCGGTCGCAACCAACCCTGCGATCTGCTACCCAAGGGCAGGACATTCGGGTGGAGGACGGCATGAAGGTCGAGGGTCTGGCGGTGGTGG
Source organism: Inquilinus sp. OTU3971 (assembly GCF_038440215.1). NCBI lineage: Bacteria > Pseudomonadati > Pseudomonadota > Alphaproteobacteria > Rhodospirillales > Rhodospirillaceae > Inquilinus > Inquilinus sp. OTU3971. The sequence goes on from NZ_JASATH010000144.1 coordinate 18,747, forward strand.
TCACCGGGGCGGGATCGGGCATGGGGGCGGCGACCGCCCGGGCCTTGGCTGCGGCAGGCGCCAAGGTGGCGCTGCTCGATCTCAACCGCGACGCGGCCGAGGCGGTGGCGCGCGAGATCGGCGGCCTGGCCGTGGCCTGCGACGTCGGCGACGGCGAGTCCGTGGCCGCGGCGCTGGCGCAGGCGCGGGCGGCGCACGGCACGGCGCGGATCGCCGTGGCCTGCGCCGGCATCGCCCCGGGCGCCCGGCTGGTCGGCCGTGACGGCCCGCACGACCCGGCGCTGTTCGAGCGGGTGATCCGGGTCAACCTGCTCGGCACCTTCCACCTGTTGCGCCTGACCGCCGCGGCCATGGCGGCGGAGGACCCGTTGCCGGAGGCGGCCAGCGCCTCGGGCGAGCGCGGCCTGTTCGTCGCCACCGCCTCGGTCGCCGCCTATGAGGGCCAGGTCGGCCAGGTCGCCTATTCCGCCTCCAAGGGCGGGGTGGTCGGGCTGACCCTGCCGGCGGCGCGCGACTTGGCCAAGAGCGGCATCCGGGTGATGACCGTGGCGCCGGGGCTGATCGGCACGCCGATGATCGAGGCGATGCCGAGCCAAGTGCAGGACAGCCTGATCGCCACCACCCTGTTCCCGCAGCGCCTGGGCCGGCCGGAGGAGTTCGCACAGCTGGTCCTGCACATCGCCGCCAACGAGATGCTGAACGGGTCGGTGATCCGCCTCGACGGCGCCGTGCGGCTGGCGCCGCGATGAGCAGCTTCCCCAAGCCGGGCTTCACCGAGCCGCCCTCGACCGACGACCTGATCGAGCTGGCGGAGGAGGGGTTCGAGCGGATTCCGGCGCGGTTGCGCGCCATGGTCCGCGGCGTCGCCATCCAGGTGGTCGACTTCCCGGATGACGAGACGCTGGACGAGATGGGGCTGGAGAGCCCGTTCGACCTACTCGGCCTCTACACCGGCACGCCGTTCGGGCAGAAGACCTTCGCGATCGCGACCCGGCCGGACATGATCTTCCTCTACCGCCGGCCGATCCTCGACTATTGGTGCGAGACCGGCGAGGATCTCGGCCACGTCGTCCGCCACGTGCTGATCCACGAGATCGGCCACCATTTCGGCTTCTCCGACGACGACATGGAGGCGCTGGAGCAGGAGGCGGACGGGCAGGGCTGAGGCGCGCTACCCTTCCAGCAGGTGGCCGAGGGCGCGCAGGGGGCGCAGGCGATCGCAGACGATCTTGGTGATGGCCAGCATCGGCACCGCCAGGATGGCGCCGGGCACGCCCCACATCCAGTACCAGAAGATCAGAGCCAGGATCACCGCGACCGGGTTGATGGTGAAGCGCCGGGCCAGCACCATCGGCGTGATCCATTCGCCCTCGGCGACATGGATGCCGAGATACAGCGCGGCGGGCAGGATCGCGATCCAGGCCGGCCCCTCGGCCACCAGCCCGACCGCCAGGAACAGCGCGACGCCGAAGAACGGGCCCAGGATCGGCACGAAGTTCAGGCAGAAGGCGACCGCGCCCCACAGCACCGGCGCCGGGATGCCGCAGGCCCACATCACCAGCGCGGTGGCGACGCCGACCACGGCGTTGATCACGGTGACGGTCAGCAGATAGGCGGACAGGTCGTGCTCGATCCGCAGCGAGATCGACACCGCCTCCCGCTTCTCCATGAAGTTGGGCAGGATCTCGACGAAGCGGCGCAGGAAGATGTCGCCGAACACCAGCAGGTAGAACAGGATCAGCAGCGTCTCGAACAGGTGCGAGGCGACGGTGCTGGTGCCGGCGAAGACCGCGGTGACGATGTCGGTCGGGTGCTCCAGCAGCGTGCCGGCGCCGCCGAAATGCACGCCCATCTGCTCCAGCCGCTCCTGAAGCTGGTGCAGCGGGTCGGCGATGAAGGCGAATTTGGCCTGCAGCGCCGACCATTCGTTCGACAGGTTGCCGGCCCATTCGGCGGCCGGGCTGGTCAGCAGCGCGCCGATGCCGGCGAAGATCGCCAGCAGCAGCAGGATGGCAGCGATGGCGCCGATCGCGCGCGGGATCCGTGCCTTCTCCAGCAGCCGGACCAGCGGCTGCAGCAGCAGCTTCAGCACCACGGCCAGCACGATCGGCAGGACGATGTCGCGCGCGACATACAGCGCGACCGTCAGCGCCAGCAGGCACAGGATGCCGAGAAAGACCGTCTTCGGGTCCTGCGGCAGCGGCATCTCCGGAAAATGGCCGTTGCCGTTGCGCCCATGGGCGTCGGCCGGCGCGGCCTTGTCGGGATCGGCATGCATGGGCAGGTCCTGCGGTGACGGGGGTGGGACGGCCATCACGCGTCGCCTGCCAGCGCGGCAGCGGTCCTGGCCCGCAGCACCGGCAGGAGATCTGCCTCGAACCACGGGTTGCGCTTCAGCCAGCCGGTGTTGCGCCAGCTCGGATGCGGCAGGGGGATGAAATCGGGCAGATACTCGCGCCAGGCGGCCACCGTCTGCGCCACGCTCGGCTGTCGGCGCGGCCCGAGGTAGTAGGCCTGGGCCAGGCTGCCCACCAGCAGGGTCAGCCGGATCCCGGGCAGCAGCGGCCGCAGCCGCGGATGCCAGGTCTCGGCGCAGATCCGCGGCGGCGGATAGTCGCCGCCCTTCGGGTTGGTGCCCGGGAAGCACAGCCCCATCGACACCAGCGCCACCCGGTCCTCGTTATAGAAGGCGTCGCGGTCGAGGCCCAGCCATTGCCGCAGCCGGTCGCCGCTGGCGTCGGTCCAGGACAGGCCGGAGGCCTGCACCCGCGCGCCCGGCGCCTGGCCGACGATCAGGAGGCGCGCGGTCGTGGTCGCGCGCAGCACCGGGCGCGGCGCATGCGGCCACCGGCCGGCGCAGATCCGGCAGGCCCGCGCCTCGGCCAGCACCGCTGCAAGATCGTCCGTCGCCGTCGTCGCCATGCGTCCGGT
>NZ_JASATH010000145.1:0-21415 GCF_038440215.1 Inquilinus sp. OTU3971
CCCCCCCCCCCCCCCCCCCCCCCCCCCCCCCCCCCCCCCCCCCCCCCCCCCCCGGGGAGGGGGGACTTATAAAAGCTCACTTCAAAGATGTGTGAATCCGATAGCCCGCAATGGGAGGGGGGACTCAAAATGAATGGGAGGGCTCCGGCCATGCCTAGACCCCCAGCGCCCGCAGCTTGCCGTCGATGAAGGCCTTGGCGCGGGGGACGTCGGCCTCCTCCAGATGCTCGATGATCAGCGGGATGTTCGGGTGGCGGCGGGACAGGCGCTGCAGATACAGGTCGTAGTTCAGCGACCCCAGCCCCGGCGCCGGCAGCTCGATCTCGCCGACGCCGCGGAAGCTGTGCGCCTCCGACGCGTCGATATCGGCATGCTTCTCCGACTTGTCGGTGCCGGACCGCTTCACGTCCTTGGCATGGGAGATCCGGATGCGGTCGTCGAGCGCGTCGAAGATCCGGTTCAGCTCCCGGTCCATGCGGTCGATGTTGTGGGATTCGAAGTAGTTGGTCGGGTCCATCAGCAGGCCCAGGCCCGGGCTGGGCACGTCGGCGAACAGGCGCAGCGTCTCGTCGACCGAGCCGATGACGTTGTTGACATAGGTCTCGAGCAGGAAGACGGCGCCGTGGTCATAGGCGGTGCGGGCCAGGTCCTCGACCACGGCGCGGCACTCCTCGTAGCCTTCCTCGGTCTTGTTCTTCGGGTGGTGCACCCAGTCGCTGTCGGTGGCGAAGGTGCCGGTCTCGCTGATGACATAGGGGCTGCCCAGGTCGCGGGCGTGGCGGATCAGCGTCCGCAGATGCTCCAGCTTGGCCTGCCGCGCCGCCCGGTCGGGGTGGACGATGTTGGTGTAGCCGCTGATGGCGCAGACCGGCAGGTCGTGGTCGCGGAAGGTCTCCCGGATGGTCCGGCATTTCTCGCGCGTGATCGCGCTCGTCGACAGGTCCATGTCCTTGAAGGCGAGGTCGAGCTGGACGGTGTTGAAGCCCAGCGAGCGGATCTTCTTCGCCGTCTCCGGCAGCGAATAGGGGAAGTATCCGGTGAAGATGCCGACCTGGATCATGACGCGTTCCTCCTCCGTGTTTGTTGTCGTTGTCAGACGCCGAATTCCGCCAGGCGGACGGCGCGTTTTTCCGCGAGCGAGCGGTAGGCGGCTTCGACCAGCGCCATGGTGCGGACGTTGTCGGCGCCGCTCAGCAGCGGCGGCTCGCCGGTCTTCACCGCATATTGCAGCTGCTCCATCACGCCCTTGAAGGCGTGCGGGAACCACATCGTGTCCCAGCGCGGCTGCACCCACTTCCCGTCGGTCTCCGGCGCGCAATAGGCCAGGGTGCTGGGGCTGCCCTTGGGATAGTCCGGCCAGCCGATGGTGCCCTGGGCCAGGCCATCGGTGCCCTCGACCCGCCACTTGATATAGATGTCGCTGTCGAAGCCCTCGGCGCGCGGGCCGGACCAGACATCCTCCAGGCTCACCGCCATCAGCCCGCTGGGAAAGGACAGGGTGGAGCAGCAGATGCCGTCGCGATGCGGGAAGCCGGTGCGCGGGTCGGTCCGCGCCGCCGTATAGATCTCGACCGGGTCGCCGAACAGGAAGCGCAGCACGTCGAGATGGTGGATGCTCATGTTGAGCAGCGTCAGCCGGCCATAGGCCTCGAGGAAGGGCTGCCAGTGCGGGATCGCCCGCATCTCGATCGTCGCCAGCACCGGCGTGCCGAGGGCGCCGCGGTCGAGCAGCTGCTTCAGCACCCGCATCGACTGGTCGAAGCGCATGTTCTGGTTGACCGACAGGATCTTGCCGGCGGCCGCGGCCTCGGCGGCCAGGCGCTTGGCCTCGGCATGGTCCATCGCCAGCGGCTTCTGCGCCAGGATCGCCCGGATATGCGGCTGGCGCAGCGCGTGCCGGATCAGGGCCGGCTGCTGGTCGGGCGGGAAGGCGATGTCCAGGATCTCGACCTCGCGGTCCTCGATCAGCGCCGCCGGCGTGTCGTGCACGCGGGGGATGCCCCAGCGTTCCGCCACCGCGCGTGCCTTGTCCGGGGTGCGGCTGGCGATGGCGACCACCGGGAAGCCGGCCTCGCGATACGCCGCCAGATGCACATCCGCCATGATGAACCCGGCCCCGATCGCGCCGATGCGATGGTCACGGCAACGGATCTCGGGATCGGGCGCGAAACCCGACGGCACGGACATGGCGGCCTCCCTGACGGCATTTTGAGGTACGTTACCGATTCAGATTTTCGGCTTCAATGGTGAATCCGAAGGGTGATGATTTGCCATCGAAAGGAGACGTTGAGGTACGTTACCGGCCGAACGGCGATCCAAGTCTGATCGCCCGGGCGCCGATTGTCCAGAATATCGGACATCGGGTCGCGCCGCTGCGTTGACGCCAGCGGCGAGCGAACCTCATCCTTCCAAAAAACAGATCCAGGGCACGGGCGATCGCCACGGGCCCGGAACTGGGAGGAACGCTTGCAAATCGGCTTCAACCTGCTGGTGGTCGGAGGGGCGATCACGCCCGCCGACCGCCCGGTGCTCGAATCCCTGAAGCGGCACGGCTATGACGGCGTCGAGCTGCCGGTCATGGGCGGGACCGAGGCCGATTGCGCCGCGCTCGGCCGCGTGCTGGACGAGCTCGGCCTGGCGCGGACCTACACCACCATCATCCCCGGCCCCGACCACAGCCCGATGAGCGCGGATCCGGCGATCCGCCGCCGCGCCCGCGACCGGCTGGCCTGGGCGATCGATTGCGGCCATGCGCTCGGCGCCACGGTGATGGGTGGCCCGTACCATTCGCCGCTCGGCGTGTTCTCGGGATCCGGGCCGACCGAGGACGAGCTGGCCAACCTGGCCGAGGCGCTGCATTGGGCCGCCGGCCGGGCGCAGGAAGCGGGGATCCATCTGTCGATCGAGGCGGTGAACCGCTTCGAATGCTACGCCCTGAACACGATGGAGCAGGCGGAGCGGCTGCGCGCCCGGGTCGGGCACCCGAATTTCGGCTTCATGTACGACACCTTCCACGCCAATATCGAGGAGCGCGACCCGGTCGGCGTCATCGCCGCCCATGCCGCCGGCATCACCCATGTCCATCTGTCGGAGAACGACCGCGGCATCCCGGGGCGCGGCCATGTCCCGTTCGCGGCGACCCTGCGGGCTTTACGCGGTATCGGCTATGACGGCTGGCTGACGGTCGAGGCCTTCGGCCGGGCGCTGCCGGACCTCGCCGCCGCCACCCGGGTCTGGCGCGACCTGTTCCCCGATCTCGACACGCTGTTCGCGGAGTCCATCGCCCTGATCCGGCGCGAGTGGGAGGCGGCGGCATGAGCGGCGCCGCGCCACGCTTCGAGATGCGGGGTATCCGCAAGACGTTCCCCGGCGTGGTCGCGCTGGACGGCGTGTCCTTCGCCTGCCGGGCCGGCGAGATCCATGCGTTGTGCGGCGAGAACGGCGCCGGCAAGTCGACCCTGATGAAGGTGCTGGGCGGCGTCTACGCCCCGGATGCCGGCGAGATCCTGGTCGACGGCGCGGCGGCGCGCTTCGCCCACCCCGCCGCCGCCCGCGCCACCGGCATCAGCATCATCCATCAGGAGCTCAGCCTGCTGCCCGACCGCACGGTGGCGGAGAACATCCATCTCGGCATCGAGCCGGTGCGCCGCTTCCGGCTGGACCGCGCGGCGATGCGGGCCGGCGCCCGGTCGCTGCTGGCGCGCCTGTCCTCCGACATCGATCCGGACACCCCGGCGCGCGACCTGACCATCGCCGAGCAGCAGACGGTGGAGATCGCCAAGGCGCTGGCCATCGATGCCCGCATCCTGGTGATGGACGAGCCGACCGCGGCGCTGGACGACGTCGAGGCGGCGCGGCTGCTGCAGCTGGTGCGCGGCCTCAAGGCGGCCGGCGTGGCCGTGGTCTACATCTCGCACCGGATGCCGGAGGTGTTCGCCATCGCCGACACCGTCACCGTGCTGAAGGACGGGCGGCACGTCGCCACCCGGAAGCGGGCGGAGACGGGCGCGGACGAGGTGGTGCGGCTGATGGTCGGCCGGCCGCTCAGCGACTATTACCCGCCGCGGCCGGCGGACCCGCCGGGCGAGCCGGTGCTGCGGGTCGAGGGCGGCGGCAATGCGCTCTTGGCCGAGATCGACCTGGTGGTGCGGCGCGGCGAGATCGTCGCCGTCGCCGGCCTCGAAGGCTCCGGCAAGACGGCGCTGGCGCGGGCCGTGGTCGGGGCCGAGCCGTTCCTGAGCGGCCGGATGTGGATCGGGGCGAAGGAGGCGAGGCCGGGCTCGGTGCGGGCGGCCCTGTCGCAGGGGCTCGGCCTGGTGCCGGAGGACCGCAAGCGCGACGGGCTGACGCTGATGCAGTCGGTGCGCGACAACGGCCTGCTGGCCCGCCGCGGCCTCGCCGGGCTGTTCTCACGGCCGAACGGCAAGGCGGTGGGGGCGGCGGCGATCGACGGCATCCTGTCCGCCGTCGATGTCCGCGCGGCGAGCTGGGAGCAGGAGATCCGGCTCCTGTCCGGCGGCAACCAGCAGAAGGCGATCCTGGCGCGCTGGCTGGCCTGCGACCCGCAGCTGCTGGTCTTCGCCGAGCCAACCCGCGGCGTCGACGTCGCCGCCAAGGCCGCGATCTACCGGCTGATGCGCGACTTCACCGGCCGCGGCCGGGGCATCCTGGTCGCCACCTCCGACCTGCCGGAGGCGCTGGGCCTGGCCGACCGCATCCTGGTGATGCGCGCCGGCCGGATCGTCGGCGAGCGGCCGGGCGGCGCGACCGAGGAGGAGATCATGGCGCTGGCCACCGGCCACCGTTTCGACGCGGTCGCGGCGATGGGGGCGGCATGAGCGCGATCGCCACCGCCGGGCGGCCGCGCCGCCGCGCCGAGCTGCCGGTGCCGCTGATCCTGATCGCGGCCTCGGCGATCGGCTTCGCCGCCACCGCGCTGGCCACCGGCCAGGCGGCGCAGCTGTCGGCCGACGGCGTGATCGCGGTGCTGGAGCGGGTGGTGGCGCTCGGCCTGGTGGCGCTGGGGCAGACCTTCGTCATCCTGGCGCGGTCGATCGACCTGTCGGTGGCCAACCTGGTCAGCGTCGCCGCGGTGATGGCGTCCTGGATGATGCAGGGCGACCCGGCGATGATGCTGCCGGCAGTGGCGGCGGTGCTCGCCATCTCGGCCCTGGTCGGGGCGGTCAATGGCCTGCTGGTGACGCGGCTCGAGATCAACCCGCTGATCGCCACACTCGGCGTCGGGCTGGTGCTGCAGGGGCTGCTCAGCGCCTCGTTCCAGAACTTCGCCGGGGCGGTGCCGCAGAGCTTCCAGGTCCTCGCCTACGGCCAGGTCGGGCCGGTGCCCTATCCGGTGATCGGCCTGTTCGTGCTGACCGGCTGCGCCGCCTTCGTGCTGCGCTCGACCCGCTTCGGCGCCCATCTCTACGCGACCGGCGGCAACCCGGACGGGGCGCGCCTGGCCGGCATCCACACCCACCGGGTGACGCTGGCCGCCCATGTGGTCTGCAGCCTCGCCGCCGGGCTGACCGGGCTCTACCTCGCCAGCCGCCTGCGCTCCGGCGCCCCCTGGGTCGGGCGCGACGGCCTCTACGACCTCGAATCCATCGCCGTGGTGGTGATCGGCGGCACCGTGCTGGCCGGCGGACGCGGCGGCGTATGGGGCACGCTGGCCGGGGTGATCCTGTTCGGCACGCTCGACGCCATCTTCACCATGGTCGGCATCGACGCCTTCGTGAAGCAGGTGCTGCGCGGCGGCATCGTCGTCGCCGCGGTCGCGGTCTACGCCTACCGCACGCGGGGGCACGTGGCATGATCGAGACCACCGAGCCGCGCCCGATGACCCCGCCGCGCGTGACGCCCTCGCCGCTGCGCCGCCTGGCCGCGATCCGCCCGGCCTATTGGGTGCTGATCGCGCTCCTGGTCGCGATCGCCATCGCCAGCCCGGCCTTCCTGGAGCCGCAAGGCTACATGAACTTCCTGCGCCGGGCGGCCCCCTTGGTGATCCTGGCCGCCGGGCAGCTCTTCGTCATCGTCACCGGCGGCTTCGACCTCTCGGTCGGGTCGCTGATCACCCTGGTGGTGATGGCGTCGTCGCTGCTGATCCAGGGCGACCCGGCGCAGACCTGGTGGGTGATCGCCCTGGTCTACGGCATCGGCCTCGCCGTCGGCCTGTTCAACGGGCTGGTGGTGTCCTGGCTCAAGGTGCCGTCGATCATCACCACGCTGGGCATGCTGCTGGCGCTGAAGGGCATCGCGCTCGCCTGGTCCGGCGGGTCGCCGCAGGGCTACCTGCCCGACAATTTCCGCGATTTCGGCCGGCTGACCTGGCGTGGCCTGCCGGGGATCGACCTGCTGCCGCTGGCGGTCGTGGTCGCGGTGGTGGCGGTGGCGCTGTTGTGGTGGCTGATGCACGGCACCGTGCTTGGGCGCCTGCTGCTCGCCGTCGGCGACAATCCGCGGGCGGCGGAGCTGGCGGGGACGCGGGTGCGGCTGGTGCGCACCATCGCCTTCGTCGTCTCCGCCCTTTCCGCCGTCACCGCCGGCATCCTGCTCGGCGGCTTCGCCGGGGTCTCGACCAATGTCGGCGACGGCTACGAGCTGCAGGCGATCGCCGCCATCGTGATCGGCGGTGCCCAGCTGCTCGGCGGCCGCGGCACCGTGCCCGGCGCCGTGGCCGGGGCGCTCAGCCTCGCCGCCCTGTTCACCCTGCTCAACCTGATCGGCCTGCCCAAGCCGCTGCGCGACGCGGTCCAGGGGCTGATCCTGATCGGTGCCGTCGGCTGGAGCGTCTGGCGCCGCGGCAGGGGAGGTGCCTAGCTCCGTCGACCATTCCAAAAACCAGAACGATTGAGGGAGGAACGCCAATGCGTATCGGGATGATGATCGGCACCGCAGCTTTACTGGCCCTTGCGGCCGGCGCGGCTCAGGCGCAGAGCTTCGATGATCCGAAGGAGTTCGCGGCCCAGCGGGCGCTGATGTCGGCCAAGGCGGAAGGCCCGGCCGACAAGCCGTGGGAGCAGCACTACGGCAGCCAGATGGTCGACACCGCCAAGTACAAGAAGGCCGGGCCGTACAAGCTGTGCTTCTCCAACGCCGGGGTCGGCAACCACTGGCGCGTGGTCGGCTGGACCACGATGCAGGCCGAGGTCGACCTGCACAAGGCGGACATCGCCGCCTTCACCGTCGCCGATGCCGAGGGCAAGGACGACAAGCAGATCTCCGACATCAAGGCGATGCTGGCCAGCGGTGCTTGCGACGCGCTGATCGTCTCGCCCAACACCACCGCGGCGCTGACCCCGGCGGTGGAGGAGGCGTGCAAGCAGGTGCCGGTGATCGTCTTCGACCGCGGCGTGCTGACCGACTGCCCGGTGACCGTGATCAAGCCGATCGGCGGCTACGCCTTCGGCATCGCCGCGGCCGAATACATCGCTGCCAACGTGCCGAAGGGCGGCAAGGTGCTGGCGCTGCGCATCCTGCCCGGCGTCGACGTGCTGGAGAACCGCTGGGCCGCGGCCAAGCGGATCTTCGAGGAGAAGGGCATCGAGGTGGTCGGTGCCGAGTTCACCGACGGCGACCGGGCCAAGACCAAGTCGATCGTCGAGGACACCCTGACCCGCGTCGGCAAGCTCGACGCCGTGTGGATGGACGCCGGCGCCACCAGCGTCGCCGCCATCGAGGCGTTCGAGGACCAGGGCATGGACGTGCCGATCGTCACCGGCGAGGACCAGCAGGACTTCCTGCAGAAGTGGAAGCAGTCGGGGATGAAGGCGCTGGCGCCGACCTACCCGACCTACCAGTGGCGCACCCCGGTGATCGCCGCGCTGCGCATCCTGAAGGGCGAGCCGGTGCCAGGCCCGGCCTGGTCGCTGCCGCAGCCGACGATCACGGCCGAAAACCTGGACAAGTACGTCAACGACAAGATGCCGCCGCTGCACTACGCCATGTGCGGCTGCGAAGGGATGCCGGATTACCCGCAGCGGTGGATCGGCAAATAGGCAACCCGCGGGGGCGGGCTCGGCCCGCCCTCAGCCACCGGAGGATCCCATGGGCGACTATCACATCACCGGCGCGATGATCTGGGACGGCAGCGGCCGCGACCCCTATCCCGGCCAGGTCGTGGTCCGCGGCGACCGCATCCATGCCGTGGCCCCGGCTTCGGAGCGGCTGGATGCCGGTGGCTGCGAGACGGTCGATGGCGGCGGCACCACGCTGATGCCGGGGCTGGTCGAAGGCCACGCCCACCTGTCCTTCTGCGGCGCGGCGCGCAACACCGACCTTGGCGACATCCCGACCGAGGAGCACGTGCTGGAGACGATGTGGAACGCCGAGCTGCTGCTCGACCACGGCTTCACCAGCTGCTACTCGGCGGCCAGCGCCAAGACCCGGCTGGACGTGGTGATCCGCGACAAGGTCAACCAGGGCCGGCTGAAGGGCCCGCGGATCAAGGCGGCGAGCCCGGAGATCACGGTGACCGGCGGCCTGGGTGACGAGACCCGGCTGCACCTGGCCCGTGCCAGCTTCGGCATGGTCTGCGACGGGCCGGAGGAGGTCCGCCGCGCCGTCCGCATCTGCATCCGCGAGGATGTCGACAACATCAAGATCAACATCTCCGGCGACGATTTCGTCGACCCGGCCAAGGGCGGCATGTCGGTGATGTCCCAGGCCGAGGTCAACGCCGCGGTCGAGGCCGCGCATGATTTCGGCCGGCGCGTGAACTGCCATGCCCGGGCCAGCGAGGCGGTGAAGCGCGCCATCCGCGCCGGGGTCGACGTGATCTATCATTGCGAGCAGGCCGACACCGAGGCGCTGGACATGCTGGAGGCGAAGAAGGACCGGATCTTCGTCGGCCCCGCCATCGGCCTGATCTACAACACCATCCACGAGGCCGGGCCCTGGGGCATCGACGAGGAGAAGGCGCGCAAGCTGGGCATGCATCTGTGCCTGGAAGCCAGCCAGCGCACCTATGCCGAGATGCGGCGCCGCGGCATCCGCGTCGTCATCGGCGGCGACTACGGCTTCGCCTGGACGCCGCAGGGCACCAACGCCCGCGACGTCGAGCATTTCGTCAAGCTGTTCGGCTACACCCCGTCCGAGGCGCTGCAATGCGCCACCAGGATCGGCGGCGAGCTGATGGGCATGGGCGACCGGCTGGGCCAGGTTCGCGAGGGCTTCCTGGCCGACCTGATCCTGGTCGACGGCGACCCGCTCAAGGACATCGCCCTGATCCACGACCACGGCGCCATCCGCATGGTGATGAAGGACGGCGCCATGCACCGCTTGTCGCCGCGGCGGGCGATGCGGGCGGCCGCCGAGTGACGTTGTGGCGGGTGTCCACCAGTCGGGCGTCGAGATCCTGCTCGGGGTCGTCGACCGGCTGATCGAGGCGCCCGGCGGGACCACGGCCGTCGCCCTGGCCGAGAGCCTCGCCGTGCCGCGCTCCAGCCTCTACGCCGTGCTGCGGCCGATGCTGGCCGCCGGCTGGCTCGAGGCGCCGCGGCGCGGCACGGTGCGGCTCGGCGCCGCCTGGTTTGACCTCGCGGTGGCGCTGGAGGCCGAGCCGCAGGCCGCGCCATCCCGGCCGCGGCTGCAGGGCATGACCGTCCCGGCCCGGTCCTTCCTGTGGAATCCGGGCTTCACCGAGCTGGTCGATGCCGGCCCCTTCGCCCGGCCGCCGCCCTATGTCTTCGGCTTCTCCAACGGCTCCCGCGCCAATCTCTGGCGCCAGGGGCTGATCCACGGCGTCCAGTTCGCCGCTTCCGAGCACGCCGGGCGCATTGCCGCGCTGCGCATCGCCCATGCCGATGACGACCCGGCGGCCCAGGCGCGCGACATCGACGCGTTCCTGGCCATGGGTGTCGACGCGCTGATCGTCAGCCCGCTGGAGACCGAGGCGCTGCTGCCGGCTTTGGCCCGGGCCCGCGCCGCCGGGCTGCCGGTGATCATGGTCGACCGGCTGCTGGGCGACGCCTCGCATTCGCTGGTCCAGGTGGTGGGGCCGGACACCGCCATCGGCCGGCTGCCGGCGCAATGGCTGGTCGAGACGCTGGGCGGCCGCGGCGGGGTGGTGATGATGGTCGGCGACCCGGAGATCGGGCCGCTGCTGCGCCGGGCCCGCGCGGCGCGCGAGGTGTTCGCCCTGGCCCCTGGCATCCGCATCCTCGACACGGTGCACACCGAGATGACGGTCGCGGCCGGCCGCCGCGCCATGGCCGGGCTGATCGAGCGCTGGGGCGACGCCATCGACGGCGTCTGGTGCGACAGCGGCCTGCACGGCGCCGGGTCGATCCAGGCCTGGGTCGATGCCGGCCGCGACGGCCGCGTGCCGCCGCACACCGGCGGCGACCAGAACGCGGTCTACCAGCTGGCGATCCTGCACGGCGTGAAGCTGGCGGCGATGGACTTCCCGCCGGCCATGGGCATCCGCTCGGTCGAGGCCGGGCTCGACATCCTGGCCGGCCGCACCCTGCCGCGGCGGATCGAGGTGCACACGCCGCTGGTGATCAGCCGCGGCTGCGAGACCGCCTCGGTCCGCGCCGACGTCTTCGTCGAGGACCATGTGCGCTGGGACCGGCCGGCCAGCCTGATCCTGGGCCACGGCATGGGCGAGGATTACGATCCGACGACCTTTGCTGTCGGCAAGGGCGCGGCGGCCGATGGCGGCGCCCGCTCGATCCTGCGCACGCTCGACATCCTGGTCTGGCTCAAGGCGCATGGCGGCGAGGCCGGCATCGCCGACCTGCTGGAGGCGGTGGCGATGCCGCGCTCATCGCTGCACGACCTGCTGGTTCCGCTGGCCGGGCACGGGCTGCTGCAGCGCGGCGGCCGCGGCCGGATCCGCGCCGGGCCGCGGGCACGGGCGGCCGGCTTCGCTGCGATCGGCATCGCCGACCTCGCCGCCGCGGCCGAGCCGATGCTGGACCGGCTGGCGCGGTCGGTGGGCGGGGCCGCGGCGCTGGCGGTGCTGCATGGCGAGCGTTGCACCATCGCCCTCGGCCGCGCCGCGCCCGGGGCGGCACCCGCGGTGCCGCCGATCGCGGTCGGCAGCCGGACGCCGGTGAACTGGACCCTGGCCGGGCGCCTGCTGGTCGCCGAGCTGCCGGAACGCCGGCTGCGCTGGCTGCTGGCCGCCCATGCCCGGCCGCGGCGCGACGCCTCGCTGACGCTGCCCGAGCTGGTGGCGGCGATCCGGGCCGAAGGTGGGCAGCGCGTCGCCGTCCTTGCCGGCGAGGCCGGCCCCGATCTCGCCGAGGCGGCGCGGCCGATCCGCGGCGCCGACGGTCAGGTCCGCGCCGTGCTGCTGCTACGCGTGCCGGCCAACGACCTGCCGGCGGCAAAGGCGGTGCTGGAAGCTCTGGATCTGCCGCAAGCCGCTGTGCCTATTCTGCCAACCGATCCCTCTCCCGTCACCGAGGCCGCCCTGCCATGACCGATCCTTTCATGATCCGCGCCCATGTGCCGGATTTCGAAACCCATCTCGCTGCCTATCGCCGCGCCAGCGAGCGCACCCGGCAGTCGCTGCGCGGCGTGCGCGACCTGGCCTATGGCGACCATCCGGACGAGACGCTGGACCTGTATCTGCCGGCGGAGGGAGAGGGGCCGTTCCCGGTCCATGTCTTCGTCCATGGCGGCTATTGGCGCGCCTTCTCCAAGCTCGACTTCGCCTTCGTCGCCGACGCCGTCACCGCCCATGGCGCGATCGCTGCGGTCATCGACTATTCGCTGATGCCGAAGGCGCGGATGGCGACGCTGGTCGGCCAGGTCCGCCGGGCGGTGGCGTGGCTGGCGGCGAATGCCGGGCGCTGGGGCGGCGACCCGGCGGCGCTCAGCGCCAGCGGCGCCTCCGCCGGCGCCCATCTCACCAGCTTCCTGGCCTGCCGCGGGGCGCGGGAGGCGGGGGGACCGGTCCTGCCGGTCAAGTCCCTGCTGCTGGTCAGCGGCATCTACGACCTGGACCCGATCACAAGCAGCTTCCTGCAGCCGGAGATCGGGTTGACGGCGGAGGAGGTGGCGGCCTGGTCGCCGCTCGCGGCCACACCGGCGCCAGGGCCGGTGGTGGATGTCGTGGCCGGCGCCGACGAGACGCCGCCCTTCCTGAGCCAGGGCCGCGCCTTCGCCGAGCGCCTGGCCGCGGCAGGCGTCGCGAGCAGCTTCGCCACCCTTCCGGGCGAGAACCATATGAGCATCGCCACGGCACTGGGCACTCCGGGCTCGCCTCTGGCGGAGCGCCTTGGTCGGACCATCGCCGCGTCGCGACAGGGCGCCTGATCCGGCCACGCCCAGGCACCTAGCTGACCTTGGTGAAGCGGCCCAGGCTGCGGACGATGTTGTCGAGCAGGCCGCCGCCCTCCGATGTGGCGGCCTCCACCGGCCTGGGTACGGCCGGCTGCCGGGCGAATCGCGGATCGACCAGACGCCGGCGATGCTCGCGGATGGCGGCGCTGACCGCGAGGCGGAAGACGTTGGGGCTGAGCGGCTTGATGGCAAAGCGGTAGATTTGCCCCTGGTTGATCAGCTTGACGATGGTGTCGGCATCGGGGGAGGACGTCGTCGCCACCACGGTGATCGAGGGGTCGATCCGGGCGACCTGCGCCAGCATGTCGGTGACATCGACGCCGTCGACCTCGCTGTTGGTGACGATGACGCCGATCTCCTCCTGCTGCAGGATCTCCAGCGCCTCCTCCATGGTGGAGGCCGTCAGGATGCTGTAGTCGCGGGTGAACATCTCGAGCATTTCCTGGCGGTCGCTGGCCAGGCCGTCGATCGCCAGCAGCTTGGTGGCGACGCCGAGCGGCGGTGTCAGGACTGCCTCCGCCTCCTCGGCCGCGGCAGGGGCGGCGCGCGCGATCTCGGCCGCCTCGGCGATGACCTGGCGCAGCTCGTCCTGGTTCCACGGCTTGTTGAGGAAGCGGAAGACCTCGCCCTCATTGACCGCGCCGATGATGGCAACCAGATCGCTGTAGCCGGTGAGGAGGATGCGCACCGTGTTGGGCCACCGCTTGCAGACCTGCGACAGCAGCTCGATCCCGACCATCTCCGGCATGCGCTGGTCGGAGACGATCACGTCGATCCGGTGGGCCTCCAGGATCGCCAGGGCCTCCCGCCCGCCGGTCGCGGTGTAGACGTCGTAGCTGGACCGGAACATCACCTTGAGCAGCTTCACGATGCGCTCTTCGTCATCCACGAAGAGCAGGCTGGGCCTGTCAGTCATCTCGTTCTCCTTCATACCTGCGAGGCGTCACGGGAGGGGGTGGGCGGGGCGGGCGGCGGAAGCCGTCTCACGCGGCGGCCTGCTCGAGCCGATGCTCGGAATCGGCCTTGGCGCGATGCGGCAGGATGATGGTGAAGGTGGTCCCGATGCCGGGCTGGGACCTGGCGGAGATGGTGCCGCCATGGGTCTGGATGATCCGGTAGCAGATCGACAGACCCATGCCGGTTCCCTTGCCGACATCCTTGGTGGTGAAGAACGGATCGAAGATCTTCGGCAGCACGTCCGCCGGGATGCCGGTCCCGCTGTCCTCGATCTCGATCCGGATCATGTCCTCGGTTTCCACCCGCGTGCGCAGGGTCAGCTTGCCGCGCCTGGGCTGGTCAGCCATGGCGTGGGCGGCATTGTTGATCAGGTTCAGGAACACCTGCTTCAACTGCGTGGACGAGGCATGGATCTTGGGGATCTTGCCGTAGTCCTTGACCGTATCCGCGATGTATTTGACCTCCGACCGGGCGATCAGGGCCGCGCCGTCCAGGGCTTCCTCGACGTCGATGTATTCGAGTCGGCCTTTGTCGAGGCGCGAGAAGTTCTTCATCGTGATGATCAGGTTGGTGATCTCGTCGAGACCGTGCAGCCCTTCGTCGATCAGCATGTTGAGCTCGCCGAGCTGGTCGTCGGGCAGCCCGTCCGTCGTGGCCGGCCGCAGCTCCGCGACGGCGCCAAGGGCTGACGTCCTGCCCGCCTGCATTTCGGCCATCTGGTCCCGGATCAGGCAGAACACCGCCTTCACATAGGCCAGCGGCGTGTTGATCTCGTGGGTGATGCCCGCCACCATCTGGCCCATGGCGGACAGCTTCGACGACTGGATCAGCTGCGACTGCGCATCCTCATTGGCCTGCTGCAGCGCCGAGTTGTCCTGGTTGAGCCGCTTGTAATGCCGGCGCAGCAGATAGGCGGCCCAGGCTGTCGCCAGGACGAGCAGGAAAGAGCACACCAGCACCAGGTCGCGCAGCAGCGACCGGTAGCGGTTCTGATCGGCCTCCAGGACCTGGGCGTCGCGCTGGAGGCGGTCGATGGCCTGGGCGGTCGGCACGGCCGTCAGGTCCACGATCAGCTTGGTGCCGAGCTGCTTCTGGCGAAGGATGACCGCCATATGGGCCAGGAGCGTGTCCGTCTTGGCCGCCGCCTCGGGCGATGTCCGGCCGGCGGCCTCGCGCAAGGCGGTCATCTGGTCGTCGATCACCTGCCGCAACTGCTCATTGGGGGTGACGATGTAGCTCGCCACATCGATGACGATGCGGGTCAGCAGATCGGCGATCGGCGAGTTGGACGGAGGCCGGTCCGCGCCGCCCTCGAGCTCGGCGAACAGATCCGCCGCGGCGATCGGCAACAGGCGCGAGGAGTTGCTGATGATCGAATACTGGGCCTTGATGCGCTCGACGATGCGGATCTTGGCGTCCATCGCCGAGCGGTACGCGGCCAGCGAGGACGGCAGGTCCCCGGTCGGTGCCGGATCCCCGTCGGCCAGCTTTTCGATCGTCCGATAGCGCTCGGCCAGCGTGCCGACGGGCGCGGCCACGGAGTCGTAGTTGGGGTTCAGGCCCAGCTCCAGGCTGAGGACGTCGGCGCTCCAGAGCGCGTCGATCTGCTTCATCTCGGCGAGGCTGGCCAGCAGCTCCGCCGGCCGGGTGTCCGGCGCCCGCAGCATCGCCAGCAGCGTTGCCAGAACCGTGAGAAGAACGGCGATGATGCCTATGCAGACGATCCTGGATCTGACGATCATGATCTGATCTCCGTCACCGTCTCTTCGATTGCGGTGGGGCAATTCATTGCGAAACGCGGGCGTCGAGCGGGCGCCCCTTGTATTCGCCGGTGAGGGTCCGCAGGAACGCCACGATCAGCGCGTTGTCGCGGGCCGGGATCTGGCGCCCGAGCTGGTATTTGGCCATCGCGTCGACCGCGTCGGTGAGGGTCGCGGCGGAACCGTCGTTGAAATAGGGCGCCGTCAAAGCGACGTTGCGCAGGCTGGGGACGCGGAAGACGAACTTGTCTTCCTCGACCTTAGTGACGTTGTAGAGCCCGAAATCGGGGTTGTCGGGCGAGCCATGCGACCGGAAGTAGTCCCCGGGCGTCCCGAGCACGCCGAACACCTGGAACATGTTGCCGCCGACATTCACCCCCTGGTGGCAGGAGGCGCAGCCATAGGTCTTGAACAGGCGGTAGCCTTCGAGCTCGTCGGCACTGAGCGCCGTCGCATCGCCGCGCAGGAACTTGTCGAACCGCGCATTGGGCGTGGTCAGGGAGCGTTCGTAGACGACGATCGCGTCGGTGATGGTCTGCGGCCGCATCCCCTCGGGATAAAGGCTGGCGAAGGCCTGGCTCAGCGCCTGGTCCTGCGCCAGCTTGTCGATGATCGCCGACCAGGTTTCGCCCATCACGGTCGGATCGTGGATCGCGGCCTCGACCTGCTGCTCCGACGACGCGAAGCGGCCGTCCCATGTCGGGCGGAAGTTCAGCGTCGAGTTGAAGATCGTCAGCGTGTTCCGCTTGCCCGCCTTGCCGGCGAGCCCCTTCGACTTGGCCAGCCCATCGTCGCCGCCATTATCGAGGTCATGGCAGGACGAGCAGGCGTTCTCATTGTCCTTGGACAGTCGGACATCGTGGAACAGGGCCTCGCCCAGATCGACCTTGCGCTGGTCCAGCTCCAGCTGGAACGGGATCGGCGCGATCGGCTCCGGCGTCTGCGCCTCGACCAGTGCGGGCCCCAGCAGCGCCAGGGCCAGGGCCGGCACGACGGCGATCAGGAACTGCCGCCCGATGGTCGGGCCCGAAGCCTGCCCTGTTGCGCGCCGATGCTGAAGGTCGAGATCACGTTTCATCTTCTGCCGCCCTGACGAATTCGTGGCCACGACGTGGATGCGTGACTGGAATTAGTGTCTGCCGGAAGAAGATCTCCGCACTATGCGATCTGGTTATGGCCGCATCATCGCGGTGATGGGCGGAGAGCCTCCGCCGTTGCAGTACTGTCAGGACCAGCGGGCCTCTGGGAACAGAGTGCTGAGAGCCCGTCTGGAAATGCTACTGGTGCGGCCGTCTGACGGCGGTTTCTGCGCTTCCGGTGCTCACGGACCCAAACGTCCGCTGCGCGCCGGTTCTCGAAACCACCGCCAGCCGACTCACGCCAGCGCATTTGCAAACGGTCTCTGACACCAGCCCCGAGCGTCGCGCACCACCTGCCAGGACTTGAGAGTCCCGGCCGGTCGTTGCTCAACCGCAATTGCAGGGAAGGCCTGACATGCTCGCGCGGACCGCCGAACGCAAGATGCTGGTCATACGGGGCGTGCTGCTGACCGGATGGGCCGGGCTCATCGCCTCGCTGTTCTGGGATCCGGTGTCGATGGGCTGGACCCATGCCGGCACCGCGGTCGCGGTTCAGGACGGGGTGCTGGAAAGCGAGCCCTATCAGGTCGGGGCCCGGGTGTTCTGGACCATGATCGTTCCGGTCATCCCGCTGTTTCTGATGGTGTTCGGGCACGAGGCGTGGCGGCGCATCTGCCCGCTGTCGCTGACGTCCCAACTGCCGCGCTATCTGGGCTGGCAGCGGCAGCGCACGGTGGTGCGGCGGCGGACCGGCAAGCTGGAACGCACGCTAGCCCTGATCCCGCGCGGCGGCTGGCTCGACCGCAACGCCTGGTACGTCCAGTTCGGCATCCTGTTCGCCGGGTTGAATGCGCGGATTCTGTTCATCAACAGCGATCGTTACGCCCTGGCGGCAGCCTTGCTTCTGGTGCTGGCGGCGGCGTTCCTCGTCGGTTTCCTCTGGGGCGGCAAGTCCTGGTGCAACTACTTCTGCCCGGCCAACATCGTGCAGAAGATCTACACCGAGCCGCGCGGGCTGCTGGAGAGCGCGCCGCACCTGCAGCGCCCGGCCGTGCCGCAATCGATGTGCCGCACCAGCTCGCCCGACGGCGATCGCAGCGCCTGCGTCGGCTGCGCCGCCAATTGCGGCGACATCGATCTGGAACAGTCCTATTGGAGCTCGATCCTCGACCCGGCCCGGCGGCGCATCTACTACATGTTCAACGGGCTGATCATCGGCTTCTACTGGTACTTCTTCCTCTATGCCGGCAGCTGGGACTATTACCTGTCGGGGGTCTGGAGCCATGAGGCGGGGGCGCTCGGCCGGCTGCTCGATCCGGGCCTGTATCTCGCCGGCCAGGCGATCCCGATCCCCAAGCTGGTCGCCGTGCCGCTGGTCATGGGGACCGCCGTCCTGGCCTCGCTGGCCCTGGGCACCGGGCTGGAGCGGGCCTATCGCTGGCTGCGGCGCCGCGGCGGCAAGACCATCCCCGAGGCGGAGATCGTCAACCATTGCCTGGCCGTCAGCGCCTATCTGTCGATCAACATCTTCTATCTGCATGGCGGCCGGCCCAGCCTGCTGATGCTGCCGTCATCCGCGATCCATTTCGTCGATATCCTGATCGTCTCGCTCAGCACCATCTGGCTGTGGCAGACGCTCAATCGCTCGGCGTTCAAGTATGAGCGTGAGAAGATCTCATCAAATTTGCTCAATCAATTGAAAAAACTGAAGATCGACTTCAGCCGATACCTGGACGGCCGGTCGGTCGGCGACCTCAAGCCCGACGAGATCTATGTCCTGGCAAAGGTGCTGCCGGAGCTGCCGCACGATCAGAAGCTCGAGGCTTACCGCAACCTGCTGGACGACGCCATCACCACCGGCAAGACCGGGGCGGTGTCGTCGGCCGAGCTGCTGCACGATGTGCGGCAGCAGATGGAGATCAGCGACGAGGACCATCTGCGGCTGCTGGAGGAGCCGGAGATCTCCGAGGCGGCGGTTCTCGGTGCGGTCCGCACCACCACCAAGGAGCGGATGGCCTGCGTCGCCAACTACCACCAGATCCTCGGCCGGTATCTCGTCGCCCATGTCGCGTCCGGCCGGACGCTCGACACGATCCGGACCGATCCGGGCATGCAGGCGACGATCAGGACCCTCCGCACCAGCCTGCAGATCACCGATGCCGAGCACCGCGACGTGATGGCGGAGTTCATCTTGCCGGGCGGCATGCTGGCCCGGCAGATGGAATCGATCCTCGACGCCCTGGTGAAGCTGCAAGGGGCGTATTTCTGCCTGCAGAGCTCCAGCCTGCCCGACCGCTTCGCCCGCACCCTGAACGAGCTGCTGCTGGCGGCCGGCGCGGACCGGCTCGGGGTGTTGCACGAGGCCGGTCTGTCCTGCCTGCACGCCTTCGGTGGCGGCAATCTCGGTCGATGGTACGCGCAGGACCTGGCCGCCCTGGCGGGCGACGGGGTGATCGACGCGCTGTCCCGACCGGTCGCCGGGCAGGAGGAGGCCCGCTGGGGGGAGGTGCTTGGCGAAGAGATCATTGCTGTCCTGCAGGGCACGGCCGCGGCGCCCGAGATCGACGGCAAACGGCCCGCGGAGCTGCCGCGGCGGTCGTTCCGCGAGGTCATCGTCGCCGGCCTCGATCGCGCCGCCAGCCTGGACCTGCTGCTGGAGCATGAGGCGCCGGTCGTCCGCGCCCTGACGCTGACTGCGTTCAGCTATGTCGACGAGGCCCTGGCGCGCGCCGCCGCGCGCCGGCTCGCGGAGGACGGGAAGGCCGACGGCCACTGGCTGCTGCGGCAGACGGTGGACATCCTGACTGGCGCCGCCGCAGCGGACGCCGGCGCGTCCGAGCCGCTGATCCATGCCGTGGTCGCGCTGCCCGACGGCACCCAAAGCCGCTCGACCCACGCGCAGCCGGTGATCACCGTGGGCCGCGGCCCCGGCAACGACATCACCATTCCCGGCCCGGCGGTGTGGCCGTACCACATGGCGCTGTCCTCGGCTCATGGCGAGGTCCGCATCCTGCGGCTCGACGGCGCCGGGATCTTCGTCGACGGGGTTGCCCAGGACGGCGAATCCACGGTGCTTCGCCGCGACGCCCTCCTGACCTTCGGGCCGAGCGCCGGGCCTAGCCTCCGGATCGACTGGCAGGACGCCGCCGAAAGCCGTTGCCTGCGGTCTTTCGATCCGGCGATGCGGCTGGTGGCGCTGGCCCGCAGCACGGCCCTGCGGTCGCTGGGCCTGTCCGCTCTCGCCGAGATCGTCCGCGACTGCCGGGTCGGACGCTTCCGGGCCGGCGACGCGCTGCCTGCGGCGGCCGGCCCGGACGACATGCTCTTCCTTCAGTTCGGATCGATCCGCACGTCCGAGCGCCTCTTCGAGGCCGGCGATCTGATCGATCCGGGCGATGGCACACACGAGATCGTCAGCGACTTCGCCATCGTCATGACCGTCCGGCGGCCCGACCTGTTGGCGGCGGTGCCGGAAGAGGCCCATCAGCCGCTGCCGGTCGCGGCCGAGGTGGCGGATCTGACGCCGTCCCTTCGCTACGCCAGCTGATCGCCGGATCCAACCAGACCAAGAACCGACCAGACATGGAGGGCCATCCTTATGGATACGCTGACCGAAACCATTACAGATGAAGCACAGGGAGTCGATCTGGCGGTTCTCGTCTTCCTGGTCTTCATCTACGTCTCCGACAGTGAAAAGGACATCACGCCGCAGGAGGTGCAGCGCTTCCAGATGCTGATGAATGATCTGCACTGGACCGACAACGAGGACATGTGCCGGGCGTTGACGACGCTGCGGTTCAACTACACGGCGACCTGGGCCGAATACGAGGCCGGAACGCTGTCGGCGGACCGCGATGCGATCGCCCGCCAGCTGGCCCGGTTCGAGCAGGAGTTCGGCAGCGAGCGGGCGAATGCGCTGAAGGCGGCTCTTGCCGACCTGGTGCAGCGCGTCAGCCGGGGGTCGTCGCGGGCGGGTGTCAGATTCGCCATCGGCGAGTCGCGGGGGCGGGCCAGCGCCCGGCAGGAGCTCGAGGCGCTGCTGGCGCGCCCGATGCCCGCCGTCGCGACGACCGCGCCGCGCGAGGCCGATATCGACCCGCAGCCCGAGCCGGCCCCGAAACCGCCGGCAGGCACGGACCTCTGGACCGGAGCCGGGATGGCGATCGGCGAGGCGCCGGTGTGGCAGGGCGGCCGGATCAAGGTCCGCTGCATCGCCGCCATCGACGAGACGCGGGACACCAGGACCTTCACTTTGGCCACCGACCCGCCCCGCCTGTTCAGCTACAAGCCGGGCCAGTTCGTCACGCTGGAGCTGCCGGTCGACGGCCGGACCCTGCGCCGGAGCTACACGATCTCATCCTCGCCGTCGCGGCCCTACACCCTGTCGATCACGGTCAAGCGCGTGCCCAAGGGCTGGGTCTCGAACTGGCTGCACGACACCGTGGCGCCGGGGTTCGAGCTCGAGCTGATCGGCCCGCACGGCCACTTCACCTGCGTCGACCGGCCGGCGGCCAAGCTGTTGTTCCTCGCCGGCGGCAGCGGCATCACGCCGGCGATGTCGATGCTGCGGTGGCTCGCCGACACCGGCTGCGCCGCCGACATCGTGCTGATCAACAATGTCCGGACGCCGGACGACGTGATCTTCGGGCAGGAGCTGCAGCATCTCAGCTCGCGCCTCGGCGATGCCTTTCGTCTCGCCGTCGTGCCGGCGCGGATGTCCCCGGGGCAGTCCTGGAACGGGCCGACCGGCCATTTCAGCGAAGCGCTGCTGCAGCTCCTGGCGCCGGACGTCCTGGAGCGCGAGGTCTTCGTCTGCGGCCCCGGCGGCTACATGGCGATGGTCAGGACGCTGCTGCAGGCGCGGGGCTTCCCGATGGCCCGCTACCATGAGGAGAGCTTCGGCGGCGCGTCGGCCTCCGTACCGGCCCTGCCGGCGCCCCAGGCTTCGCCGGTGCCGAAGGCTCCGCCGGTTCCGAAGGCGACCGCCGCGGCCGCGCCGGCCCCGGTCGCTCCCGCCGAGGCCAGGCTGGTCTTCCTGAACAGCGACCGGACGATCGACTGCGGTGCGGGCGAATCCATCCTCGACGCCGCCGACCGCCATGCGATCCCGGTCCAGAGCTCCTGCCGCTCCGGCGTCTGCGGCACCTGCCGGATGAAGAAGCTGAGCGGCACCGTGAGCATGGAGGGCCGGGTCGCCCTGTCCGATCCCGAGGTCGCGGACGGCTATTTCCTGGCCTGCATCGGCCAGGCGCGGGGCACCGTCGTCATCGACGCCTGAAGTGGGGGGGGGGGGGGGGGCGTTGGGGGCCGCCCCCCCGGGGGGGG
>NZ_JASATH010000146.1:0-21407 GCF_038440215.1 Inquilinus sp. OTU3971
GGGGGGGGGGGGGGCGCGCCCCCCCCCCCCCCCCCCCCCCCCCGACCCGGAATCGCTGCGCTTCCGCCTGGCGACGCTGGATCTCGGCGCCACCGCCAGGCTGACGGTGCGGCGCGGCAAGGACACGGCCGAGCTGGCGCTGCCGGTCGAGGCGCCGCCGGAGGACCCGCCGCGCGACCAGCGCGTGCTCGGCGGCCACTCGCCTCTGGCCGGCGCCACCGTGGTCAATGTCTCGCCGGCGGTGGCGGAGGAGATGCGGCTGAACGGCCCCGGCAAGGGCGTGGTGGTGACCGCGGTCGCCGCCCGCAGCCCGGCGGCGCGGCTGGGGTTGCAGGCGGGCGACGTGCTGCTGCGGCTCGACGACGAGGCGGTGGAGAGCACCGAGGCGCTGGACACGGCGCTGCGCGGGTCGCGCGGCCCATGGCGCGTCGCCGTCCAGCGCGGCGGGCAGGTGCTGGAGACGGTCGTCGGGCGGTAGCCCGGTTGCCTCGCCGCCGTCCGGCTGAAATGATCCGCCCCGATTCGTGGGAAGGGGATGGATGATGGCGGCACTTTCGAGCGGCGACCTGCTGCGGCGTGCGCTGGGCTGGAGCCTGGGGCATGCCCGCGCCCTGGCATGGCTGGCGGCGCCCGCGGTCGCCTTCGCGCTGATCTTCCGCTTCGCCATCGACTGGCTGTGGGGCGACGAGGTCACGGCGATGTTCACCGGCCAGGAACCGTCGGGCGCCGGTGCCCTGGCGGTGATGCTGTCGATGCTGGTGCTGCTGTTCGCCATCGCCCTGATCGCGGTCAGCTGGCATCGCTATGTGCTGCGCGGCGAATTCTCCCTGTTCCCGGCCGATGCCGCGACGTTCCGCTTCGCCCTGTACCAGATCTGGCTCGGCATCCTCGGCATGGTCACGGCCGTGGCCGGGCTGTTCGTGCTGTCGCTGCTGTTCGGCCTGGTCGGCGGGCCGTCGCTGCTGCGCGCCATGGCCGATGGCGGGGCGTCGGACGGCATGCTGGGGGTTCTGACGATCTCGGGCCTGATCACCATCCTGTCGACCGTGCCCTTCGCCTTCTACGGGCTGATCCTGCCCGGCATCGCGATCGGCGACAGCGGCCTGACCGCCGCCGAGAGCAGCCGGCTGCTGCGCGGCCGGCGGCTGGCGGTACTCGGGGCGCTGGTCATCGCCCTCCTGGGGTTCTTCCTAGTCGCCATCGGCCTCGGCCTGGTGCTGGACGCGATCCTGCCGGAGGAGCAGGGCGCCGGCCTGGTGACCCTGGTGATCGACCTGGTGTCGCTGGCGCTGACCGCGGTCGAGGTCAGCGTCTTCGCCGGCATACTGGCCGAGCTGTATCGGGCGCTGCGGCTCCCGGAACTGGCGCGGGGCAGCGGCGTCCCGGAGTGAGGCTCCAGGACGCCGCAACCGTCGCGATCACTCCGCCGGGCCGCTCTCCGGCTTCGGCGCCGGGGCGGCCGGCTTGCGCCGGCCGACCACCGAGCCGAGCCAGCGGCAGACGACGTAGAACAGCGGCGTGAACAACAGGCCGAACACGGTCACGCCGATCATGCCGAAGAACACCGCCGTGCCCAGCGACTGCCGCATCTCGTAGCCGGCACCCGACGCGATCACCAGCGGCACCACGCCGAAGATGAAGGCGAAGGAGGTCATCAGGATCGGCCGCAGCCGGGTGCGGGCGGCCGAGATCGCGGCCTCCTGCCGGCTCTCGCCATGCTCCTCCGCTTGGCGGGCGAACTCGACGATCAGGATCGCGTTCTTCGCCGCCAGGCCGATCAGCACGAC
Organism: Inquilinus sp. OTU3971; assembly: GCF_038440215.1. Classification (NCBI taxonomy): domain Bacteria; kingdom Pseudomonadati; phylum Pseudomonadota; class Alphaproteobacteria; order Rhodospirillales; family Rhodospirillaceae; genus Inquilinus; species Inquilinus sp. OTU3971. Next base: position 1,788 of record NZ_JASATH010000146.1, read on the forward strand.
GAAGCCGATCTGCGCCAGGATGTTGACGTCCATGCCCCTGAGCAGCAGCCCCGTGACCGCGGCCAAGAGGCACATCGGCACGATCAGGATGACCGACAGCGGCAGGGTCCAGCTTTCATACTGCGCCGCCAGCAGCAGGAAGACGAACACCACCGAGGCGACGAACACCAGCATGCCGGTGTTGCCGGCCAGCTTCTCCTGCAGCGCCAGCTCGGTCCATTCGAAGCCGAAGCCCTGCGGCAGGGTCTCGGTGGCGATCTGCTCCATCGTCGCCAGGGCGTAGCCGGTCGAGTAGCCCGGCATGGTCGACCCCTGGACCTCGGCCGCCGGGTACAGGTTGAAGCGGGGCACGCGGTACGCGCCGGTGCGGTCGTGGAAGCTGGCCACGGCGCTGAGCGGCACCATCCCGCCGCTGTCGCTGCGGGTCTTGTAGTTGCCGATGTCGCGCAGGTTCTGCCGGAACTTGCCGTCGGCCTGGGCGGTCAGGCGGAAGGTGCGGCCGAGATAGTTGAAGTCGTTGACATAGGTCGAGCCAAGATAGACCTCGAGCGTCTCGAACACCCGGTCGGCCGGCACGCCCAGCATCTCCGCCTTCACCCGGTCGATGTCGGCATAGAGCTTCGGCGTGCGGGTGTTGAACAGCGAGAAGATGCCGGCCAGGCCGGGGGTCTGGTTCGCCTTGGCCACGATCTCCTGGGTCGCGGCGTCCAGCGCCGCCAGGCCGCGGCCGGTCTTGTCCTCGACCATCATCTTGAAGCCGCCGCCGGTGCCGATGCCGCGCACGGGCGGGGGCTGGATGGTGATGATGAAGGCGTCCTGGATGCCGGCGAGCTTCTGGTTCAGCGCCTGCTGCAGGCGCCGCACATCCTGCCCCTTGGCGGTGCGCTCGGCGAAGGGCGCGAAGGTCGAGAAGATCGCGCCGGCATTCGAGGCGTTGGTGAAGGTGGCGCCGTCGAAGCCGGAGAAGGGCACGACATGGATGATGCCGGGCACCTGCAGGATCTCCTTGGCCGCCTCCCGCACCACCGCGTCGGTGCGGGCGAGGGAGGAGCCGGGCGGCAGCTGGATCACGGTGATCAGGTAGCCCTGGTCCTGGTCCGGGATGAAGCCGGTCGGCGCGCGGCCGAACTGCAGCCCGGTCAGGCCGATCAGCCCGACATAGAGCACCAGCATGACCACGGCGAAGCGCAGGATCCGGCGGGTCAGCCCGCCATAGCCGTGCGACAGCTTGTCGAAGGCCCAGTTGAAGCCGCGGAAGAAGGACTGGACCGGCCGGAACAGCACGAAGGTCTTCTTCTCGTGATGCTCCTGGTGCGGCTTCAAGAGGATGGCGCACAGCGCCGGGCTCAGGGTCAGCGACACGAAGGCCGAGATCACCGTCGCCGCGGCGATGGTCACCGCGAACTGGCGGAAGAACTGGCCGGAGATGCCGCTGATCATCGCCGCCGGGATGAACACGGCGCACAGCACCAGGGCGATGGCGATCAGGGCGCCGCCGACCTCGTCCATGGTCAGATGCGCCGCCTCCTTCGGCGATTTGCCTTCGCGCAGATGGCGTTCGACGTTCTCGACCACGACGATGGCGTCGTCGACGACGATGCCGATGGCCAGCACCAGGCCGAACAGAGACAGGTTGTTCAGCGAATATCCCAGCGCCGCCATCACCATGAAGGTGCCGATCAGCGAGATCGGGATGGCGACGACCGGGATGATCGCCGCGCGCCAGGTCTGCAGGAACAGGATGACGACGATGACGACCAGGGCGATCGCTTCCCAGATCGTCTTCTCGACCTCATGCACCGATTCGGCGATGAACTCGGTCGGGTTGTAGATGATGTTGTACTGCAGGCCCGGCGGGAAGCTCTTGGACAGCTCCTGCATGGTCGAGATCAGCCGCTCGGCCGTCTCCAGCGCGTTGGAGCCCGGGCGCTGGAACACCAGGAGCGGCACCGCCGGCCGTTCGTCGAGATAGCCGTTGGCGGTGTAGTCCTGCGCCGCCAGCTCGACCGTGGCGATGTCGCGCACGCGGGTGACGCGGCCGTCGCTGTCGGTCTTGATGACGATGTTGCCGAACTGGCGCGGGTCGGACAGGCGGCCGAGGGTCTCGACATTGAGCTGGTAGGCGCCGCCCTGGCCGGGCACCGGCGGCTGGTTCAGCACGCCGGAGGCGACCTGGACGTTCTGCGAGCGCAGCGCCGCGATGATCTCGCCGGCCGTGAGGTTGCGCGAGGCGGCCTTGTCCGGGTCCAGCCAGACCCGCATGGCGTAGTCGCGGGCGCCGAAGATGCGCACGTCGCCGACACCGTCGAGGCGGGCCAGCACGTCGCGCACCTGCAGCGTCGCGTAGTTGGAGACGTAGAGCGGGTCGCGCGACCCGTCCGACGAGCTGAGATGGATCACCATCAGCATGTCGGGCGAGGATTTGCGCACGGTGACGCCGATCTGGCGCACCTCGTCCGGCAGCCGCGGCTCGGCCACGGCGACGCGGTTCTGCACCAGCACCTGGGCGATGTCGAGGTCGGTGCCGAGGCTGAAGGTGACCTGGATCACAAGCTGGCCGTCGCCGGTCGCCTGCGACTGCATGTACAGCATGTTCTCGACGCCGTTGATCTCCTGCTCGATCGGCGTCGAGACCGTGTTGGAGACCACCTCGGCCGAAGCGCCGGGATAGGAGGTGCGGATCTCGATGGTCGGCGGCGCGATCTCGGGGTATTGCGCCACCGGCAGGGTGAAGTAGGCGGCCGCGCCGAGCAGCACGACCAGGATCGACAGCACCGTCGCGAAGATCGGGCGGTCGATGCAGAAATGGGAGAAGCGCATCCGGGCCTGTCCTCAGTTCGCTTCGTATTCCGGCGCCGGCTCGATCTTGCCGGGCTGGGCCGTCACCTTGCCGCCCGGGCGGGCACGGACCAGCCCGTTGATGATGACCTTGTCCTGCCCGGTCAGGCCCTCGCGCACGATGCGCAGGCCGCCCGGCTGGGTCGGGCCCGGCCGGATGATCTTGGGCTCGACCGTGCCGTCATCCTTGACCGTCATCACGATCCGGTTCGACTGGTCGGTCAGGATCGCGCTGTCCGGGATCAGGATGGCGTCGTACTCGTTCGATCCGGGCAGGCGCAGCCGGCCGAACTGGCCCGGGGTGATGAACAGGTCCTTGTTGTCCAGGATGGCGCGGGCGCGGATGGTGCCGGAGCCGGGGTCGAGCTGGTTGTCGACGAAGTTCATGGTGCCGGCATGCGGCCAGTCCTGCTCGTCCGGCAGGCGGGTCTGGATGATGGTGGCGTTGTCGCGGGTCGAAGGCAGCTTGCCGGCCACCACCGCGCGCTGATAGGCGAGGTAGTCGGACTCGCTCATGTCGAACTCGAAATAGATCGGGTCGAACGCCACGATGGTGGTCAGCAGGGTCGAGCTCGGGTCGCCGGTCACCAGGTTGCCGATGTCGACCCGGCGGTTGGAGACGCGGCCAGCCATGGGGGCCTTGACCTGGGTGAAGTCGAGATTGAGCTGGGCCGACTGCAGCGCCGCCGTGGTCTGGGCCACCGCGGCTTCGGCTGCGCGGCGTTCCTGCACCGCCTGGTCATAGGAGGAGCGCGAGACGTTGGACTGGGCGACCAGCGACTGGGCGCGGTCGAGCTGGACCTTGGCGAGGTCCAGCCGGGCCTCGGCGTTGGCCAGATCGGCCTTGGCCGAATCCACCGTCGCCTGGTAGGGCCGGGGATCGATCACGAACAGCACGTCGCCCTGCTTGACCGTGGCGCCGTCGGCGAAGTTGATCGACTGCAGGTAGCCGGAGACGCGGGCCCGCACCTCGACCGTCGCCGTCGCCTCGTAGCGGCCGGTGAACTCGTCCCATTCGGTGATCTTCTTGACCAGCGGCGAGGCCACCGTGACCGGCGGGGGCGGCGGTGCCGACTGGCCCTGGTCGCTGCCCGATTCGTTGCAGGCGGCCAGGAAAGCCACCATTCCCAATGCCGCCAGGGTGCCGAGCACCCGTCCTGGCCGCGTCTGCAGGCGCCCGGTCATCATGTCTCGCACTCCGAAGGAGGTCCCCGGCCAAGAGGGTCGTGCCTGCATGGGGGGTTGTCAATTGTCGGGGTTAGGGCTGAAAGGGTCGTTCGCCTTTTGCACTGCAAAAGTTCCGGGCGAAGTGACCGTGATCACAACCGGGCGAAAGCATGGCCGGATTGTGGCGCCGGCCGCCCGGGGCGGCGAAGCTCGCCATTGCGCCGGGGCGGCCGCTGTCCGACGATGCGCGCCATCATGGCTCGCTCTCCCAGACCCGACGACACGCCCTCCCTTTTCGCCGACCAGGCGCCGCGGCCGCTGGCCGACCGGCTGCGGCCGCGCAGCATCGCCGAGGTGGTCGGCCAGGACCACCTGCTGAAGCCGGACGGGCCGATCGGCCGGATGGTGGCGGCGCACCGCATCGCCAGCATGATCCTGTGGGGGCCGCCCGGCTGCGGCAAGACCACCCTGGCCCGCCTGCTGGCGGAGCACACCGACCTGCATTTCGAGCCGCTGTCGGCGATCTTCTCCGGCGTGGCCGAGTTGCGGAAGGTGTTCGAGGCGGCCCGCGGCCGGCGCGCGGCGGGGCAGGGCACGCTGCTGTTCGTCGACGAGGTGCACCGCTTCAACCGCAGCCAGCAGGACGCCTTCCTGCCGGTGGTCGAGGACGGCACCATCACCCTGATCGGCGCCACCACCGAGAACCCGTCCTTCGAGCTGAACGCGGCGCTGCTGTCGCGCTGCCAGGTCTTCGTCCTCAACCGCCTCGATTTCGCGGCGCTGGAGGAGTTGCTGCAGCGGGCCGAGGCGGCGGAGGGCCGGCCGCTGCCGCTGGCGCCGGAGGCGCGCGACGCGGTCAAGGCCATGGCCGATGGCGACGGCCGCTACCTGCTGAACCTGGCGGAGGAGCTGTTCGCCTTGAAGGCGGCGGCGCCGCTCGACGCCGCCGGCCTGGCGCAGACGGTGCAGCGCCGGGCGCCGGTCTACGACAAGGCGCAGGAGAGCCACTACAACCTGATCTCGGCGCTGCACAAATCGCTGCGCGGCTCCGACGTCGATGCCGGGCTGTACTGGTTCGCGCGGATGCTGGCGGGCGGCGAGGATCCGCTCTATGTCGTGCGCCGGCTGGTGCGCTTCGCGGTCGAGGATATCGGCATGGCCGATCCGAACGCGCTGACCCAGTCGCTGGCGGCCTGGGACGCCTATGAGCGGCTGGGCAGCCCGGAGGGCGAGCTGGCGATCGCCCAGGCGGTGATCTACCTGGCCACGGCGCCGAAGTCGAACGCCGCCTACACCGCGTTCAAGTCCAGCGCCCGGGCGGCCAAGGAGACCGGCAGCCTGATGCCGCCGATGCACATCCTGAACGCCCCGACCCGGCTGATGAAGGAGATCGGCTACGGCAAGGGCTACGCCTACGACCACGACACCGACGAGGGCTTCTCCGGCCAGAACTACTTCCCGCCGGACATGGACCGGCAGGAGTTCTACCGGCCCGTGGAGCGCGGCTTCGAGCGCGAGATCAAGAAGCGGCTCGACTACTGGGCCAAGCTGCGGGGACAGAGGGGAGAGGAATCGTAGGTTGGGTTCGCTGAGGCGAACCCAACCTACATTCCGTCTCACACCATGGTCACGCCCGGCGGCGGCTCGGGGGTGCCGACGGTCTGGTAGAACCACAGCGTATAGCCGTAGGGGTCCTTCACCGCGAAGTTGCGGTCGCCCCACCATTGCGTGGCCAGCGCCTCGGCCACCGCAACGCCGCGCGACCGCACCTCGTCGTGATAGGCGTCGACATCCTTCACGCTGAAGTAGATGTCGAGCGCCCGGGCCCCGCTTTGGCCTTTGGCGATGCCGGCGCCGGGCGATTGCGGGCGGCCCATCATCACCATGATCCCGTCGCGCTGGACGATGCCGAAGTCGAACTTCCCGTCCTTGCCGACGATGCCCATCATGTGGCCGAAGCCGAGCTTCTCCAGATAGAAGTCGCGCAGCGCCTCCACCTCCTCGATCCAGAAGCTGGGGATCACCTGCCCGGTAGACTCCTTGCTCATCGCGTCCTCCCGCAGGGTTGATGGAGGGATTGTCCGCGGCCGGCGGCTCGCTTTCATCTACTTTTCGGAGTAGAAAGCGATCATGCGATGGCAGGATCTGGCGCTGCTCGACGAGGCGGGCTTCTCGCTCTACGAGAAGCGGGCGCTGGTGGCGCTGGGGATTCTCGGCGTTTCGGACGCGGCCGGTCTGTGCCGCGAGGGCGACATCCCGACCTCCAAGATCTACCTGGCGATGGAGAAGCTGGCCCGGCTGGGCCTGTGCGAGACCCAGCACAGCCGGCCCAAGCTCTATGCCGCGCTGTCGCCGGACGCGGTGGTCGACCGGCTGGTCGAGCTGGCGCGCGAGCGGGCGGAGAGCTTCGCCGCCCAGGCCGACCAGCTGCGCGCCACCCTGCGCGACCTGCCCGGGCGGCTGCGCGGCGGCCGCGGCGTGGTCGATTTGGCGCTCGGCACCGAAAGCCATGTGAAGCGCCACCTCGCCCGCCTGGCCGGGGCGCGGCGGCGGGTGCTGTCCTATCTTGAGGAGGGCGACCTCTCGGCCATCGACCGCCAGGCCGATTCCGGCTTCGACGTGCTCAAGCGCCTCGCCCGCGCCGCCTCCGGGCACGGGTTGGACCACCGGGCGATCTTCGGCTTCTCCGACCGCACGGCGCCGCGGCTGCTGGCCTTCCTGCGGCGCCATGGCGGCACGCTCGGCCACCTGTCGGGGCTGCGCTATTCGGGCGAGCTGGGCCACCCGTTCCATGTGCTGGACGACGAGACGGTGATCCTGTCGCTCGACCACCCCTTCGTGCCGGAGGGGCGCTTCGCCTCGCTGCTGGTGCATGACCGCGAGCTGGCCGCCAGCCTGACCCAGGGCTTCGAGACGCTGTGGCAGAAGGCGCTGCAGGATTTGCGCGAGATCCGCTTCCTGCCCAGGCAGCCCGGGCCTGCGGCGCCCTGACCTATCGGTAAGGTCGGAGGAATGGTATAGAGCGTGCGAATTGGTCGCAAACCCGGTTCCGTTCGCCGGGTCGTTGGAGGTATGGCCCAGATGCTGGCCACTGTGCTCGCGCCGAAGTTCCTGATCGTCTACGCCTACATCGCCTCGGCGCTGTGGGTGCATTTCCGCGGCCAGGTGCGGCACCGCTTCACCCGCCAGCTGACCGACCATTCGACCTTCTTCGCGCCGATCAACTGCTTCATGTACCTGTTCTCGCGGGTGCCGAGCACGCCCTATCACGACCCGCGCAGCTTCCCGGAGCTGCAGGCGCTGAAGGACAACTGGCACGTCCTGCGCGACGAGGCGCTGCGGCTGCAGGAGGAGGGCGACATCAAGGGCTCGGACAAGCTCGACGATGTCGGCTTCAACTCGTTCTTCCGCCGCGGCTGGAAGCGCTACTACCTGAAATGGTACGGCGACCCGCTGCCCTCGGCCGCGGCGCAGTGCCCGAAATCGGTCGCCCTGGTGCAGACCATCCCGGGCCTGAAGGCGGCGATGTTCACCTCGCTGCCGCCGGGCGGCAAGCTGGTGGCGCATCGCGACCCCTATGCCGGCTCGCTGCGCTATCATCTCGGCCTGATCACGCCGAACGACGACCGCTGCCGCATCATCGTCGACGGCAAGTCCTACAGCTGGCGCGACGGCGAGGACGTGGTGTTCGACGAGACCTTCATCCACTACGCCGAGAACTTCTCCGACGAGAACCGGGTGATCCTGTTCTGCGACGTCGAGCGGCCGATGCGGTTCCGCTGGGCGCTGGCGGTGAACCGCTTCTTCGCCAAGTACCTGATCCAGGCCGGCGCCACCCGCAACGCCGACGGCGACAAGGTCTCGGGGCTGAACAAGGCGTTCGCCTACATCTATCCGATCCGGACCTACTTCAAGGGCGTGAAGAAGAAGAACCGGAAGCTGTACTACGCGATCAAATACGCCTTCTTCGGCGGGCTGCTGGCGGCGTTCCTGGCGCTGGCCTGATCGCCTTTCTTCGGACACGCCGCCGCGCCACGGTACCGGCCGGCCCGTTCCCCGCACGAGGCGTGATCCGCGGTGAAGTCCCCGACGCATGAAGCCGGCCCGGCCGCTTTCGACCGTTTCGTCGCCATCGACTGGTCCGGGGCCGTCGGCGCCTATGACGGTGTCGCCGTGGCCGAGTGCCGGGGAGGGACCGGCGGCCCGGCGCTGCTGCCGCCCCCGGCCGGCCGGCGCTGGACCCGGACCGCCGTGGCCGACTGGCTCGCGGCGCAGGCGGTGACGGGGGATCGGATCCTGGCCGGGATCGACTGCGCCTTCTCGCTGCCCTTCGCCGTCGCCGCCGGCTACCTGCCGCCGGGCGGTGACGCACGGGCGTTGTGGGCGCTGGTCGACCGGGTCGCCGGCGAAGCGCCGGATTTCCACGGCGCCGGCTTCGCCCGCCATGCCGACTATGTCGCCGATTTCTGGCATCGCGGGCCGCGCCCGGCCGGCTGGGTCGAGCCACACCGCGCCGCCGAGCTGGCCTGCCGCCGCGACCGGCTGGGCGCGCCGGACAGCCCGTTCAAGCAGTTCGGGCCGAAGACGGTCGGGCCCGGCGCGCTGGCCGGGATGCGGGTGCTGCACCATCTGCGCGCCCGGCTCGACGGGCGGCTGGCGGTGTGGCCGTTCGAGGCCCCGGCGGCGCAGCCGCTGGTGCTGGTCGAGATCTTCCCGCGGCTGTTCTGGCGCCGGTCCGGCCGCACCGCCAGCGCCAAGGTGCGCGACCGTGCCGAGCTCGACGCCGCGCTGGCGCGGCTCGGCAGCGCCCCGGCCGCGGCGCCCGATCCGCTGACCGACCACGCCACCGACGCGCTGGTGGCCGCGGCCGGGCTGCGGGCGCTGGCGGCGGAGCCTGCGGTCTGGTCGCCGCCGGGCCTCGACCCCGCCACCGCCCGCACCGAGGGCTGGATCTTCGGGGTGCGGGGATGAGGGCGCTGCGCCTGCTCCTCGCCACCGTCGCCGCACTGGCCGCCGGGCTGCTCGGCCTCGCCGTGCTCTACATAGGCATCGCTTTTGCGCTCGCCCTGGTGCCGCTCGGCGGCCGGGCGCAGGCGGTCGCCGCGAGCGACCCACCGGCCTATGTCTGCGCCACCGTGACCCACACCGACATCGTGCTGCCGGCGAGGGACGAATTGGTCGACTGGACCGCGGTGTTCCCGGATGCGGTGCCGGTCGCCTTCGTGCCGAACCTGCATGTCGCCTTCGGCTGGGGCGACCTGACCTTCTACCGCGAGACGCCGAGCTGGGCCGATCTCCGCTTCCGCACGGCGATGGCGGCGCTGCTCGGCGGCGGCCCCAGCGCCTTGCACGTCGCCTATGTGCTGGATCCCGCGGGTGTGCCGGGCTGCACCCGGATGGCGCTGGATCGCGAGGCGCGGGCGGCGCTGATCGGCTTCATCCGCGGCACCGCAGCACTGGATCCAGCCGGGCATGGCGTGCTTTCGGCGCCGCCGGGGACCGGGACCCACGAGGCCTTCTACGCCGCGCATGGCACCTACCGTCCGTGGCGCACCTGCAATGTCTGGACCGCGGAGGCGCTGCGCGCGGCCGGGGCGCCGACCGCGTTGTGGGCGCCGTTCAGCTTTGGGGTGATGTGGCCACTGGGGTGAAATGCCCTACTTCCGCGGCTGGCGCTTCTGCGGCTCCGGCTTCTTCGGCACGAAGCCCTCGGCGTCGCCGTCCACCGTCTTGTCGGCGTAGGAGACGGCGCGGCCCTGATAGGGGCCCTGGGCGACGGAGACGAACTGCAGGGTGGTACCGAGCTCGTAGAGCTTGGCGCAGCGCTCCTCGCCCTCGCGGAAGCTCAGACACAGCTCGTCCCGGTCGTCCGGCACGTGCCAGCGGCCGCGGAAGGTGGTGCGCCGGTCGCGGTACCAGAGCTGCCCGTCCGGGGCGAAATACTCGGTCCAGGCGTCGCCGGCCTTGTCGGTGTTGGTGTCGACCGAGAAGGTGCCGTAGACCGTCTTGTCGGTCAGCCGTTCGAGCAGCGCCATGCGCGGGACCGGCTTGGCGCCGTGCGCCAGCAGCTGCTCGGCGGTCGGATCCGACGGCAGCGGCTTCGGTGCGCAACCCGCCAGCACCCCCAGCAGCACGATTCCCGCCACGATCCCCTGCCTCATCGCCCGTCCCCCAATGTCTGAGCCGACTCGATCCCCTTACGCGATGATAATATCCCTTTATGCACGGATGGCGGGAAAATCTCGTCCCGTCACGCTCCTTTCAGCGCGTTGATTGCCCCGGCCGCCACGACGCCGAGCCAGACCGCGATCAGGCACAATACCACCGACAGCAGCACATTGGCGCCGGCGCGGCTCCATTCGCCGGCCTGCATCAGCGTCAGCGTCTGCAGGCTGAAGGAGGAGAAGGTGGTGTAGCCGCCGCACAGCCCGACCATGACGAAGATCCGCACGTCCGGGCTGACCAGGAAACGGCCATCCGGCCCGGTCAGGCCGCCGAAGAAGCCGATGACGAAGGAGCCGAGGATGTTGATGACCAGCGTGCCCCAGGGAAAGGTCTCGCCGACGCGCTCGGCGACGAAGCCGGAGCACCAGTACCGCGCCATGCCGCCCAGCGCGCTGCCGGCCGCGACCCACAGATAAGTCCCCACGTGACGATCCCCTCCTCGGGTCCCTCGTGCTACACAACGCCGATGAGCCGAATGCCAGCCCCGCCGAAGAACCGCCATCCTGCGCCGAAGCCCGCGGCCGACGCCACCCCGCCATCCGGGGGCCCAGCGCCGCGCGCCGTGCAGACCGTCGCGGTGTCGCAGGACGACGGCGAGCTGCGGCTCGACCGCTGGTTCCGCCAGCGCTTCCCGGGGCTGACCCATGGAAGGCTGGAGAAGCTGCTGCGCACCGGGCAGGTCCGGGTCGACGGCAAGCGCGCCAAGGCGGCGCAGCGGCTGGAGGCCGGCCAGACCATCCGCATCCCGCCGCTCGACGAGGCCGCGGCGCAGGCGCCGGTGCCGCGCGCGCCGATGCCGCTGAGGGCCGAGAAGGCCGAGGGCCTGGCGGCGGAGCTGAAGCGCGCCATCCTGCTGATCGACGACGACGTGATCGTGCTGAACAAGCCGTCCGGCCTGGCGACGCAGGGCGGCGGCAAGGTCAAAGCGCATGTCGACGGGCTGCTCGACCATCTGCAGTTCGACGCCAAGGAGCGGCCGCGGCTGATCCACCGCCTGGACCAGGAGACCTCGGGCGTGCTGCTGATCGGCCGCACCGCCAAGGCGACGCGGCGGCTCAGCGAGGCGTTCCGCGAGCGGGCGACGCGCAAGGAATACTGGGCGGTGACGGTCGGCGTGCCGCAGCCGCATCAGGGCCGCATCGACCTGGCCCTGGCGCGGTCGCCGAACAATGTCGGCCGGGTGGTCGAGGACGATGACGAGGAGGGCCAGCGCGCGGTCACCGACTATTCGGTGGTCGAGGCCGCGGTCCGGCACGCCGCCTTCGTGGCGATGTGGCCGGTCACCGGCCGCACCCATCAGCTGCGCCTGCACATGGCGGCGCTGAACACGCCGATCCTGGGCGACGGCAAATACGGCGCCGGCAAAGCCGTGATCACGGGGGCCGAGCTGCCGCGCCAGCTGCATCTGCACGCCCGCCGGCTGGTGCTGCCGCACCCGACGCGCGGCACCATCGACGTCACCGCGCCCCTGCCGCCGCACATGACGACGACCTTCCGCTATTTCGACTTCGATACGAAGGCGAAGCCGGAAGGGCCGGAGGACTGAGGGGCTGACGGAGCCCGAACAAGCGCGTCGCCTCTCCCGCTTGGCGAGGTCTTTCGGGACAACGACCCATCCCTTTGCCGTCATCCCCGCGAAAGCGGGAATCTCTTTCCGGTCAGAGCGCGAAGAGATCCCCGCTTTCGCGGGGATGACGGATTGAGGGAGGGGCAACGCAGATGACGAGTGGATCTTGAAGCTGATCATCACCGGATCCGAGGGCAATATCGGGCGGCGGCTGCGGCGGGCCTTTCCGGGCTGCATCGGCATCGACCGGGCGGCGGGGGCGGAGATCCGCGCCGATCTGTCGACGGTCGACTACGGCGATCCGGCGATCGCCGCGGCCATGCGGGACACCGATGCGCTGATCCATCTGGCGACATCGGCGGACCCGGATGCACCGGAGGCGGTGCACTGGCAGGCGGTGATCGATGCCGCCCGGCTGTTCGCGGCCTGTGCGGCGCAGGGCGTCGGGCGGATCGTCGTCGCCTCGTCGGACTGGGCCGCGCCGAAGAATGGTGGCCCGATCAACAGCTACGGCCGGTCCAAGCTGGCGCTGGAGAGCCTGGCGGCGATGTATGCGGCGGGGCCGCGCTCGGTCCGGGTGATCCGGGTCGGCTGGGTGCCGCACGACCCGGCGGCGCTGGCCGCGGCGCCGGACTGGCTGAGGCAGAATTACTGGGATGACGACCGGCTGGCCGCGGAGTTCCGGCGGGCCTTGTCGAACGAGGACTAGCCATGCCGATCTCGGCCGAGACCGTCATCGCCCAGGCGATGGAGAATCCGGTGAACGCCGCGCTGATCGGGCGGCTGCCGCGGCTCGGCCTGCCGCAGTGCCATCTGACTGCCGGCTGCCTGTTCCAGGCGGTGTGGAACCGGCGCTCCGGCCAGCCGCCGGAGGCGGCGGTCAAGGATTACGACGTGTTCTACTTCGACGACAGCGACCTGTCCTGGGAGGCGGAGGATGCGGTGATCCGCGAGGCGGCCGCCCTGTTCGCAGATCTCGGCGCGCCGGTCGAGGTCAAGAACCAGGCCCGGATCCATCTCTGGTACCAGAAGCGGTTCGGCGGCGCCTATCCGCAGCTGCGGTCGGCGACCGACGGCATCGACCGCTACCTCGTGCAATGCACCTGCATCGGCATCGAGGTGGCGACGGGCCGGCTCTACGCTCCGAACGGGCTCGAGGACATGGTCGAGGGTGTCCTCCGGCCCAATCCGCTGAACCCGTCGCCCGAGCTGTTCCGCCGCAAGGCGGACTCGTACCGGGCGCGCTGGCCCTGGCTGACGATCGCCGGGTAGCCGAGGAAACGGCCGCGGCGGTCAGGTCTCGGGCGGCTCGGTCCGGGCGATGCCGTATTGCAGCACCTGCACCTTCTCCAGCGTCACCAGGCCGCTCGACATCATGCCGTCGAGCACCGGCAGGAAGGCGTCGATCTTCGGCTCCGCGTCCACGATCTCGATGATCAGCGGCAGGTCCTCCGACAGCCGCAGGATCTTGGCGGTGTGCAGGCGGCTGGAATGGCCGAAGCCCATCGGGCCGCGCAGCACCGTGGCGCCGCCCAGCCCGGCCTCGCGCGCCTTCAGCACGATCGCCTCGTAGAGTGGACGGCCGTCGTGGCGGTCGTTCTCACCGATGAAGATGCGCAGCAGAATCGCGTTCCGCGGCAACTGCACGATCGGGTCTCCGTCGCGGCAAGGATCAGCATACGCCGATCCGCCGACGGAGTCGGCCCGCTACTTCCCCCGGGCGAAGGCCAGACCGATGCCGGCGCCGACCAGCAGGCTGCCGGTGATCCGCTGCCGCAGCCGGCCGTGGCGGGCCAGCAGGGACCGGGCGCGGCCTGCCAGCAGCGCCCAGCTGCTGTCGAGCGCCACGGCCAGCAGCAGGAACACCGCCGACAGCAGCGCCACCTGGGCGCCGGCCGGCCGCGCCGGGTCGACGAACTGCGGGAAGAAGGCGCCATAGAACAGCAGCGTCTTCGGGTTGGTCAGCGACACCAGCAGGGCGCGGCCGTAGATCGCGCCGGCGGATTTCGGCTGCGCCGCGATCCGGGTCAGGTCGGCCGGCGGCGCCCGCCAATGGGCGACGCCGAGCCAGACCAGATAGGCGACGCCGATCCAGCGCAGCGTCTCGAACCAGCCGCCGGCGGTGCCCAGCGCCTCGGCCATGCCGAGGGCGGTCAGGCCGAGCTGCAGCACCATGGCCGAGCTGGTGCCGAACACGGTCAAAAGGCCGTAGCGCGGCCCCCAGGCGACGCTGTTGGCCACGATCAGGGCCACGTTCGGCCCCGGGACCAGCATGACCAGGGTAACGGCGGCAATGAAGGTGATGAGGAGGTGCGGGTCGATCATCGGGCTCTCCGAAGTAGGAAGGGCCGGCGAGGATCGGATATGAAAAACCCCGCCGGAGTGGCGGGGCGTCGTGCGTCGGGCCGTCAGCCGGCGGTCAGGAAGACCGCAGCCTCGTCCCGGGCGCGCATGCGACAGCGACCGCCGGAATGCGGCAGCGTTGTTGCAGGCGATGGAAAGCGGCTCGAAGCATGGCGGCAAGATAAGGGGCGGGTCTGGCGCGGTCAACCCGACGCGAGATCCCGCCCCGGACCCGGTCAGGCCGATGCGCCGGGGCGGGCTGCGGAGGCCGGGATGCGGCGGACGGTGCGATGCATCCAGCACAGCGAGACGGCGATGAGGAAAAACAGCAGCAGGAAGCAGCTCGACCACAGGCCGGTCATGTCCTTCAGGATGCCGAAGGCGACGGGCAGGACGAAGCCGCCGAGCCCGCCGACCATGCCGACGACCCCGCCGACGGCCCCGATGCTCTCGGGGTAGTAGGCGGCGACGTGCTTGAAGACGGCGGCCTTGCCGAGGCTCATGACGAAGCCGAGCACGAAGACGGCGACGACGAAGACGATCGGGCCGATCGCAAAGGGCGGCGTCGCCGGCAGGGCGAGAATCGCCGTCGCCACGGCGGAGACCAGGAACACCAGATACATGACGGCCCTGGCGCCGATCCGGTCCGACAGCACGCCGCCATAGGCGCGGAAGATGCTGCCGGGGATCGAATAGGCGGTCGCGACCATGCCGGCAGTCTCGAGATCGAAGCCGTAGGCCCCGACGAGATATCGCGGCAGCCACAGCGACAGGGCGACGAAGCCGCCGAACGCGAAGAAATAGTAGAGCGAGAAGCGCCAGACCCGCGGGTTCTTCAGCGGGGCGAATTCCTGCAGGAAGGGCTTCGGCGCATGGCCGTGCAGCTTGCGCCTGCGGTGCTCCGGGTCATCGCTGGTCGTGAACCAGAACACGACGGCCATGACGGCGAGGGCAAGGGCCCAGATTTCCGCCACCGCCTGCCATCCCCAGGCCAGAAGGACGAAGGGGGCGAGGAACTTCGTCACCGCCGCGCCGACATTGCCGGCACCGAAGATGCCGAGCGCCGTGCCCTGCCTTTCCGGCGGGAAGAAGGGCGACACATAGGCGACGCCGACGGCGAACGACCCGCCGGCGAGGCCGACGCCGAGGCCCGCGATCAGCATCTCCGGATAGGTGCTGGCGCGGGACAGCAGAAACGTCGCCAGGGCAGCTGCCAGCATTGTCGCGGTGTAGACGAGCCTGCCGCCGTGCCGGCCGGTCCAGATGCCCAGCAGGATGCGGCTGAGCGATCCGGTCAGCACCGGCAGGCCGATGAGAAGACCGAATTCGGCTTCGCTCAGGCCGAGCTCCTGCTTGATGCGAATGCCGATGATCGCAAACAGCGTCCAGACCGCGAAGCACAAGGTGAAGGCCACGGTCGAGATCCACAGCGCCCGATTGGCGGCGGAGGTCGAGCTTGCAAGCGATTGATTGACGTCGGCCATCGATGCTCCGGGACGCGATACTCACCTGGCCTCGGCGGCCGGACCGCATCTCGCAGGAACCGTGCCAACTTGCCGGTCGCGGAGAGGACATAGGAGTTCTCGGGACCAAGCTGTCCCACCCGGCGGCCTGCTGCCGCCGGATCGCTCAAGAACCGGTCACATGATCATCGATGCTGCCCAATTCCAGGGCAGCGCGGATTGGGCCGGCCGCAGCCGTCAGCCGGGCTGGGGGGCCGAGGTCATCCAGCCGACGACGGCGCCGGTCGGGTCGCGGACGATGGCGATGCGGCCGACGCCCGGCACCTCGAAGATGTCGCGCATCAGGCTGCCGCCGGCCAGCTGCGCCGCGGCGACGCGGGCGTCGACGTCGTCGACCTCGATATAGGCGAACCAGTGCGGCGGCACCTGGTCCATGCCGGGCAGGTTCCGGATGTCGAAGATGCCGCCCACCATGCGGTCGCCGACCTTGGCGATCAGGTACTCGCCGCCGGCCGCCATCGGCATCGACTCGACGGTCCAGCCCAGGGTCCTGGCGTAGAACTCACGGGCGGCCTCGGGGTCGCGCGTGTTCAGCTCGTTCCAGACGAAGGTGCCGTGTTCGGGCATCGTTGCCTCCCATCAGACGGTGTGGATCGCTGCGTTTCGGAGAGGATATCACGGTTCCGATGACGATCCCGCGACCGACGGTGCTCGATCCGCGCCGGCACCGGGCTCTCAGCGCGCGGCCCGGAGCATCGGCGTCATGAGCGGCGACGTCCCGGCCTGAATCGTCCCCATGATCTCGAAGCCGTGCCGCTGGTACAGCCCGATATTGGCCGGGTTGGTCGATTCGAGATAGGCGGGAAGATGGTCCTGGTCGCAGCGGCGCAAGGTGGCCTGCAGCAGTGCCGCGCCATAACCCTTGCGCCGGTGCAGCGGGTCGACGCCGATCAGGGGCAGATGCCAGTGCGGCTCGACCGGGTGGTATCGGGCCATCTGCTCGACCACGGCGCCGATCTCGCCCTGCCGTTCCTGCGGGATGGTCGCTTCGACCAGCGCCCCCAGGGCCTCTTCGTCGGAATGGGCGCCCGGCCGCAGCCAAAGCGCCGCCCCGGCATAGTCGTCAGCCTGCCAGGCCGTACCGTCGGCGAAGGCCGAACCGCCGAGGGCGCGGATGAAGCCCGGGAAATGCAGCAGATATTGCCGTGGATCGGGGAAGTTCCAGCGGGCGATCGGATCGGTGGCGAAGGCCAGCAGGATGGCGGCGACGGCGCGCTCGCTCTCGGCCGGCTCGACGATCGCCACGGTCGGCATCGAGGATTCGGACATGGGCGGCTCCCTTCGGGGACGGTCATGTCCCCTGACGGCCTCCGGCGCACCCTGTTCGTCGGGGCCGTGCCTCCGGTTACGGCTTCGGCGCCGATCCCGCCACCGCCGGCGCCTGCCCGGCCCCGGCCGGCACGGCGCGGGCCTGGCGGGCGGCGCGCATCCTCTGCAGAT
Organism: Inquilinus sp. OTU3971; assembly: GCF_038440215.1. Classification (NCBI taxonomy): domain Bacteria; kingdom Pseudomonadati; phylum Pseudomonadota; class Alphaproteobacteria; order Rhodospirillales; family Rhodospirillaceae; genus Inquilinus; species Inquilinus sp. OTU3971. The sequence goes on from NZ_JASATH010000146.1 coordinate 18,891, forward strand.
GCTGGTCGGCCAGCACGCCGATCAGGATCACCGTGCCCATCACCGCGAAGTTGAGCGAGGAGGGGATGCCGAGCAGGTTGACCAGGTTCTGCAGCACCTGCAGCAGCACGGTGCCGAGGATGATGCCGAGGATCGAGCCTTCGCCGCCGCGCAGCGAGCAGCCGCCCAGCACCGCCGCGGCGATGGCGTAGAGCTCGTAGAAATTGCCGTGCGCCGAGGGCTGGATCGAGTTGGTGTAGAAGGCGAGAAACACGGCCGCGAGGCCGGCCAGGAGCCCGCAGATGACATAGGCCGAGGCGATCACGGTGCGGGTGCTGATGCCGGAATAGCGCGCCGCCTCCTCGTTCTTGCCGACGGCGAAGAGGTAGCGGCCGAACACCGATCGGTGCAGCACCACCCACATCACCAGCGCCACCACCACCATGGCCAGGAAGCTGTTCGGGATGCCGAAGCTGCGGCCGGTGGCGAACTCCGCCAGCGTGTCGAAATCGCCGCCATAGCCGAAGCCGACGGTGGCGTCGTCGGTGTAGTAGCGGGCGGCGCCGCGGTAGATCAGCAGGGCGCAGAGGGTGACGACGAAGGGCTGGATGCCGATCCGGGCGACCAGGAAGCCGTGGATGGCGCCGAACACGCCGCCCATGGCGATGGCAGCGGCCAGGGCCAGCGGCCAGGACCAGCCCCAGTTCACCACCATGTCGACGAAGACGACGCCGATCAGCGCGAACATCGACCCGACCGACAGCTCGATCCCGGCGGTGATGATCACCAGCCCCTGGCCGATCGAGAACAGCCCGTACAGGCCGACCAGATTGGCCATGTTCACCAGGTTCACCGCCGAGATGAACCGCGGCTGCAGCAGCGCCACGACGCAGCCGATCACCAGGATCAGGATCGCCAGCCCCAGTTCTTTCCTCATCGTCCCCGACGTCCTCCCGGACTTTCTTTTGCTTAAGCCGCCAGCGGCCGGCCGACGGCCAGCTGCATCACATTCGGCTCGCTGAACCGGTCGCGGTCCAGGATGCCGCTGATCCGGCCTTCATGCATCACCGCGATGCGGTCGCTGACCCCGATCACCTCCTCCATGTCGCTGGAGATCATCAGGATCGGCACGCCGCGGTCGGCCAGGGTGCGCATCAGCTGGTAGATCTCGGACTTGGCGCCGACATCGATGCCGCGGGTCGGCTCGTCGAAGATCAGGAAGCGCGGCTGCAGCGCCAGCCATTTGGCCAGCACGATCTTCTGCTGGTTGCCGCCGGAGAGCTTCAGCGCGGTGGTGGTGACCGACGGGGTGCGGATGCGCAGCTTCTCGCGTTGGACCTCGGCCTCCTTCGCCTCGCCGCGGCCGTCGATCAGCCAGCGCCGGGCGACCCGCCGGAGGCCGGGCAGGGTGACGTTCTCGGCGATGGTCATGTCCAGCACCAGGCCGCTGCGCTTGCGGTCCTCCGGCACCAGGAACAGGCCCTGGGCGATGGCGGCGCGGGGCGTGCCGATGGCCAGCGGCTTGCCGTCCAGCCGGACCTCGCCGGCCAGCATCCGGTCGATGCCGAACATGGCGCGCGCCAGCTCGGTGCGGCCGGAGCCGACCAGGCCGGCCAGGCCCAGGATCTCGCCGCGGCCGACCGACAGCGTCACCTCGTGGTCGGGATAGGTGGCGGTGCGCACGCCGCGGATCTCGACCGCGCCCGGCTGCGCCGCGACGGCGGGCGGGATGTACAGCGCCCGCAGGTCGCGCCCGACCATCATCCGCACCATGCGGTCGTGATGGATCTCGTCGCGGTCCAGCGCCCCGACCACGCGGCCGTCGCGCAGGCAGACCACGCGGTCGGCACAGGCCTCGATCTCGCCCAGGCGGTGGGTGATGAAGATGATGGCGACCCCGGCCGCTTTCAGCTCGCCGATCACGCGCAGCAGCGTCTGGGTCTCGGTCAGGGTCAGGCTCGAGGTCGGCTCGTCCATGATGATGATGCGGGCGTCGAGCGACAGCGCCTTGGCGATCTCCACCATCTGGCGCTGGGCGATCGACAGCTCGGACAGCGGCGTGGCCGGCCCGAAATCGACGCTCAGCCGGTCGAGCAGCTTCTGCGTGTCGGCGTGCAGCCGGGCGGTGTCGATCAGCTTCAGCGGGCCGAAGCGCCGCGGTTCGCGCCCGATGAAGACGTTGCCGGCGACGTCGAGATTGTCGAAGAGGTTCAGCTCCTGATGCACGAAGGCGATGCCGGCGGCGATCGCCTCCGGCACCGTCAGGGCCGCGCGCTGGGTGCCGCCGACGGTGACGGTGCCGATGGTCGGGGACTCGACCCCGCCCAGGATCTTCATCAGCGTCGACTTGCCGGCCCCGTTCTCGCCGATCAGCCCGACCACCTCGCCGCGGCGGACGGTCAGGCTGACATCCTTCAGCGCCTGCACGCCGGGATAGGTCTTGGAGATCCCCTCCATGGCGAGGACGGCATCGGTCATGCTCGAAAGTCCGCCTGCTCTGGTCGCGAAAACCCCCTCCCCCTGACCCCCTCCCGCGAG